>CAYUBX010000099.1:0-8285 GCA_964443165.1 uncultured Acidimicrobiales bacterium | reverse complement strand
CCGGATCCTCCCTGGCGACCGCGTCCAGGTCGAGGTGTCCACTTACGACCTCACCCGCGGTCGCATCACCTACCGCTACAAGTAGTTCCCTGCGGAGATGCCCGAGCGCGTGCCTCGAGTCACGGCCGCGATGGCGGTGTACAACGAGCGGCGCCACCTCCGAGAGGCCGTCGAGAGCGTCCTCGGTCAGACGTTCACCGATTTTGAATTGGTGAACGTCGACGACGGCTCGACCGATGGGTGCCTCGACACCATCGCCGACATCGACGATCCACGCCTCGTCGTCCTCCAGCAGGACAACCAGGGCAAGTCGGTGGCGCTCAACCGCATCCTCGATGTCGCTCGGGGCGAGTACGTCTGCCTCCAGGATGGGGACGACATCGCCTACCCCGAGCGGCTCGCGACGCAGGTCGGCCCCCTGGACACCGACCCCGAACTCGGGGCCGTGTTCTGCCGCCACGCGCTCCTCGTGGCGGGACGACGAACGGCGCCGCGCTACCGAGGTGCCGACGCAGATGAATGTGCCCGTGCGATCGCCCGCGGCGCCAACCCGGCGCACGATCCGACGATCATGTTTCGCCGTGAAGAGACGTCCCACATCCGCTTCGATCCGGAGCTGCGGATCGGGCAGGGCGTCGATCACATCCTCCAGATCGGCGAAGAGTTCCCGATGAAGATCGTGGACGGATGCCACTACGGCTACCGGGTCCATGAGGGCAACCAGTCGAAGGGCAAGGCGGACCAGATCAGCCACTACTACGGCATCGTCCGCGACAAGGCTGCGGCGCGCCGTGGGGAGGAGCTGGCTCCACCCACGCGAGCAGCGGACGCGTGGCGGCCAGAGCCCACGGCCACTGTCACGAGCGACGTCGTGGCCTCGACGGTCGAGCTGGCGTCGCTCGGCCGGCGACGCGAGGCGGCCGCGTCGGCCGTGCGCCACCTACGGGGGATCTGGCGCTATCCCAACTCGTGGCTTCCGCTCGTGTACTCGGTCACGCCGGCGGCGCTTCTGAAGCGCAAACGTCCCGAGTACCGGGCGATGTTCGAGGATCCCCGCCCATCGGTGTCGGAATGACGGCGATCACCGCTGTCATCCCCAGCTACAACCGGGCCCACCTGCTCGAGCGCGCCGCGGCGTCGGTGTGGTCGCAGACGCGTCCACCGGTGGAACTCGTCATCGTCGACGACGGGTCCACCGACGACACCGCGGAGGTGGTACGGACACTCGACGGTCGCAACCGCTACATCCACAAGGAGAACGGCGGGGGAGCATCTGCGCGCAACCGAGGGGTGGAGGAGGCCACAACAGACTGGGTGGCGTTCCTCGACTCGGACGACCTGTGGACCTCCGACCATCTCGCGAATCTCGCCGCTGCCATCGATGCCACCGGCGGCGCCGCCGACCTCTACTTCAGCGACGTCCGCCGGACGGCGGAGGAAGGCGGCGCGACGACCTTCGAAGCGGCGGGTCTCCGGTTCGACGGGCCACACCTTCTGCGCGAGGACGCCCGACCGTGGGCCACGGCGCCCCGCCAGCCGGCGATGCTGCAAGGTCTGGTCGTGCGTAAGACAGCGTTCCAGGAGATCGGTGGGTTGTGGACCGAGCTGTCGAGCCGGCACGACACCCACTTCTTCTACTTTGCGTTCGCGGAGCACCCGGCGTGTGCGGTTGCCGGCGCCACCGTGGAGATGACGTCCGACGACGAGACGGGCAACCGCCTCACCGGCGGGATCGGCAACCGGGGGCGCCGCTTCGCCGAATGCACCGTGCGGCTCTACACCGAAGTGCTCGAGCGGCGGACCCGAGCCGAGGAACTCCGTGTCGCCCGCGACCTACTGGCGAAGGGCTACAAGCATCTCGCCGTCGAAGAATGGCGGGCTGGCGATCGGCTGAAGGCGCTCGGCACGACATTGCGGGCCGTGCGCACCTCGCCCGGCGGGATCGCGCTCTCGGTGCTCCCTGGGCGGCGCACGCTTCCGTCCGTGTCGAAGGCTCGGGCGGCTCTCAGCGGCTGATCGTCGACGGGCGCTACCGTCGGCCCATGACCACCACCCCGAATCAGACCGTTCGGTACGAGGTCGCCGACGGTGTCGCCACCGTCACCCTCGACCGTCCCGACTCGCTCAACTCGATGACCAACGAGTTCATGGACGACATCACCGCCGCGTTCGGGTTCGTCGAAGCGGACCCGTCGGTGCGGGTCGTCGTCGTGACCGGTGAAGGTCGCGGCTTCTGTTCCGGTGCCGACCTCCGCGAGGCGTCCAGCGACTCGGTCGACGACGGAGCCGACCAGGGCGACACGGTCGCGACGGGCATGGACGATCACTTCCATCCCGCGATCCGTGCGATCTCCAACTGCTCCGTCCCCACGATCGCTCGCGTCAACGGCGTGGCTGCGGGCGGCGGGTTCGGGCTCGCCCTGTCGTGCGACATCGCGATCGCGGCCAGGTCGGCGTTCTTCGTCGCGACGTTCGGACCGCGCCTCGGGATCGTTCCCGACCTCGGCACGACGTGGAGCGTGCCGATGCGCGTCGGGAGGGCCCGTGCGCTCGGGATCACGATGCTGGGTGAGCGCATCGCCGCGGATCAGGCGGAGGAATGGGGCCTGATCTGGAAGGCCGTCGACGATGGCGACCTCGACAAAGAGGTCGCCAAGGCCGTCGAGGTGTTTGCCCGCAGCTCACCGATGGCGATGTCGCGGATTCGCGACGCGGTGTCGACGGCGGCGGAGCGGAGCTTCAGCGAGCAACTCGACGTGGAGCGCGACCACCAGCGTGTGCTCATCCCCCTCAACATGGCCGAGGGGGCCGACGCGTTTCTCGAGAAGCGCGAACCTGACTTCGCTCCCGACCGCAGCTGATCAGCCCGGCGCGCGCCGACCGCCCGCTCAGGTCGGGTCGGTGGTGCGGTTGTCGGTCTGCCAGTCTTCGATCGCCCGCTCCGAGAGCGGGATGGCCTCGCCGTGGCGCAGCCGGTCGCGTTCGGAGATGTGCAGGCTCGGTGGGAGGTGTCGGTCGAAGGACTTCACGTAGCGATCGGTGCTGCGCTCGAGCTCGCGATAGGCGGGTGATCCCGGAGCGCCGAACGGTCCGGTGATCTCGCGCGCGGCAGACGCGTTCTTCCACGGAGTGTGCCGGCGTCCGGTGCGCCGCCACGCCCACTCGGAGAATGCGTCGTTCGCCCACCGTGCGAGCCGTCGAAATGGTCGGGTGCGCTGCGCCATCGGTCCTCCCTGAGGTGGAATTCTACGCTCCGGCGGCACGCGTCAGCCCTGTGCCGCGCCACAATGGGCGCCATGTCCGACGTGATGCAGAACACCGACGCCGAGACGGCGAGGGTCGACGCCGCCATCGACGCCCTTCTCGCCGAGAACGACCCCACGGCGATGAGCTACGAGGAGTTCCGCGGCGCCCAGTTCGACGCGGGCCTCGCGTGGGTGCACTTCGATGAAGGCGACGGCGGCCTGGGCGTGAACCCCAAGCTGCAGAAGCACGTGGAGACCCGGCTGCGCGACGCCGGGGCCAAGCCGATGCATCCCGCCATGTTCTTCATGCACCTCGCTGGCCCGACGATCGGGTCACACGGGAGCGACGAGACGAAGCAGCGTTTCCTGCGGCCGATGTTCACCGGCGAGGAGCGGTGGTGCCAGCTCTTCAGCGAGCCGGGCGCGGGCAGCGACTTCGCCGGCCTGGCCACCCGGGCCGTCAAAGACGGCGACGAGTGGGTCGTCAACGGCCAGAAGGTCTGGAACACCATGGCGCACCTCGGCGACTGGGGCATGCTCGTCACCCGAACCGATCCCGACATGCCCAAGCACCGGGGCATGACCTACTTCGCGGTGGACATGCACAGCGACGGCGTCGAGGTGCGGCCACTGCGACAGATCACCGGCGAGGCCGAGTTCAACGAGGTCTACCTCACGGACGCCCGGATCCCCGACGAGAACCGCATCGGTGACGTCGGCGACGGGTGGCGGGTGTCGCTCACGACGCTGATGAACGAGCGCAACGCGATCGGTGCCGGCACCGGGGGCGGCGGAACGCCGAAGGCGGGGTCCGGTCCGATCTCGGTGCTCACCAAGATCTGGGAGACAACCTCCGACGACGCTCGCACCGAGGTCGCCCGGGACGAGCTGATGAAGCTGTGGATCCGGGCGGACGTGTTGCGGCTCACCAACATCCGCGCCGGCCAGAACCGACGGGTGGGAAACCCTGGCCCGGAGATGTCGATCGCCAAGCTCGCGATGGCCGAGCTCAACAAGGACATGATGTCGACGGCCGTCAATATGATGGGCATGGCCGGCCAGGTCGACTACGACTACACCTTCCGCCGGCCCGAGGACCTGTCGGTGGACGGTGCGACGGGCGGTGTCCAGCACGGCTTTCTCCGGGTTCGGGCCAACTCCATCGAGGGCGGAACCAGCGAGATCATGCGGAACATCCTCGGCGAGCAGGTGCTGGGCCTGCCGGGCGAACCTCGGGTCGACAAGGACATCCCGTGGATCGAGGTTCCGCGCAACTGACGGGAGGCTCGGATGGCCGAGCTCCACACGGCGTCCCGTCGCGGGACGGATCGGTGGTCCTGGCATGGCGGGACAGGGTGGATCGGCTCGTTCCCGCGATCTGGCTGCGGGATGGGTGACTGTGACGAAGACCGCCTCCGTCGTCGGCGGCCGCGGAGTTCTACGGCGAGAAGATGGCGATCGCTGAGCACATGCTGCAGGCGGTGGCCTGGGCCGCGGCAGAGACCGACGACGAGGAGCTGGTTGCCGCGGCGCTCCTGCGCGACACCGGGCACCTGGTGCAGTCCGGGGCCGGTATCGATGAGCGGGATCGACATCACAGCGCGGCGGGTCAGCGATGACTCAGCGCACGAGTGGCCCACCTTCGAGCAGTCCGTGGTGTGGCAGGATGCCGTCCGGGTGCGCCGGTGGGACGAGGCATTGAAAGACCCCGACGCCATCGTCCCGACTCTACGTCACGATCTTGGAAGGTTTGCACGCGGTGAGTGGGATGAACGGTCGATCGTATTGGGCTCGATCTCAACGACAGGGTGTGTTCGGCGATTCACTCTCGCCGTCCGGGAACTCACGACGCCCGAGGAGAGTTGATCCCTCATGGACCCACGTCTTCCGCGCGCGCTCGCGGGTGTCGCACTGATCGGAGTGGTCGTGCTGCTGGCGGTCAGCATCTTCGGCGGGAGCGACGACGAGCCCGTCTCGATCGGCACCGCAGCCAGCGCTGTGCCTCCCACCGCTGTGCCTCCCACCGCTGTGAGCGCTCCGGAACCGCCGCCCGTGATCCGTGAGGTGCCCGAACTGATCGGGAACGAGTCGTGGTTCAACTCCGACGACGTGGCGATCGATGACGTCTACGCCGCCAACCGGGCGACGATCGTCCAGTTCTGGACGTTCGGCTGCCACAACTGCAAGGCAACGCTCCCGCACCTCCAGGCCTTGTACGACGAGCACCGGGACCGCGGGCTCGAGATCGTGGGCATTCATTCGCCGGAGTTCTCCTACGAGCGCGATGTCGACAACGTGGTCGCGGCGATCGCGGACCTCGGGGTGGACTGGCCGGTGACCCTCGACCAGGACAAGCGCAACTTCCATCGATGGCAGGAGGGTCGAACGGGTTACTGGCCGCGGATCTACGTGATCGACTCGGACGGCAACATTCGCTTCGACCACATCGGCGAGGGCAAGTACGACGAACTCCGAGAGGTCGTCGACGCGCTCCTGGCCGACGCGGCGTAGCCGACGGAACGGTTTCGAGGCTATGGAGACCCTGGTCGAAGGGATCGACGCCTCGGCACAACCGTGCACCCTCGCAGTGGTCCTCCCGGTGGTGGCTGTGGTCTTGGCCGCGGGGCGCCGCGCTCTCGTCGGCTGGGTCGGATTCGTCCTCGGTTGCTCGGTCATCTTCTGGGCGCGCGCTGCGGGCCATTGGGAACTGAGCCGCTCCGGCGTGATGCAGTGGGTCGTTGCGGCCCTCGCCGTTGCGGCGTTCGGTGCGGTGTCTCTGCGTCGCCGCGGTGAGCTGGACCTCACCTTCGGCGGGGCCGTCGTCGCAGGCGGCTTGGCCGGTTGGCTGTGGCGACCGTGCGTCGGAGAGCGCCTCGGCGACATCCTCAACAACGCGTCGGACGACTCCGTCCGCACGCTTGCGCTGACGTCTGTCTACGTCACCGGCGTCACGATCGTGGCGCTGGGGGCCGCCTTGGTGCCCCGGGTCTGGCCGCGCGTCGTCGGGCTCGTGGAGCGACGTGGGGTTCGGATGATCGGCGTGTACTTCGCTGTGGCGTACGCGACGCTCATCGCCGCAGGCCGGTACGACGATCTCGTTGCGGAGCTGCTCCAGCGATCGAGCGCCTGAGGTCAGTCGACCTCGAGCCGGTAGCCCTCCCCGTCGCGGACCATCACGCCGCCGGTCGGGGTTCCGAAGTGGGTGCCGATCACGAGGGTCTCACCGTCCGCCCAGCCGGGGAACACCTCGTGGCGGGTCGCACGGGCCTCATCGGAGTCGGTGTCGAAGTCGGACGAGAGCTCCGGGTCGGCGAGCTGCATCGGGTGGTGGGCCATATCGCCCGTGATGATCGCCCGCTTGCCGGCGCTCTCGATGACCACAGAGACGTGGCCCGGCGTGTGGCCGGGCGTCGACTGGAACGAGACCTCGTCGCAGATCTGGTGATCGGGCGAGACCATCGTGGCCGCACCCGCATCCGTGATCGGTGCGACGGAGTCCTGGAACACTGGATCACCGAAGAGATCCTCGGTGGCCTCCCAGTGATCGAATTCCGCTTGCACGAAGAGATACTCGGCATTGGGGAACGTCGGCACCCATTCGCCGTCGACGAGTCGGGTGTTCCACCCGACATGGTCGACGTGGAGGTGGGTGCACACCACGTGGGTGATGTCCTCGGGCGGGTAGCCGGCCGCAGCCAGTTCGTCGAGGAACGGCCCCTGCTGTTCGTTCCAGAAGGGGTTGCCGCGCTGCTTGTCGTTGCCGACGCATGTGTCGACGGCGATCTTGTGATCGCCCACGTCGATCACGGAGCAGTGGATCTTCTGCTTGAGGAACCCTTCATCGGACACGAAGTGTGGCTTGAGCCACGGCGCGGCCTCGGCTCGTTGCAGCACCTCGGTCTTGCTGAGCGAGCTGAAGAGGAAGCGGGGTGAGGTCGGGGTCTCCGACTCGGCGACCGAGGTGATCGTCGCGTCGCCCACCGTCCATGTCAGCGGTGCACTCGTGTCCGACTCGTCTGCCATCGCTCTGTCCTCCTTCGACGAAGGACCACGCTAGGCGTTGGCTGGCGAACGATTCAGACCGAGGAGCTCAAGCAACTTTCTGGTCGCCCGGCGGTCACCCATCCAGCTCGGTGTGGAGGAAGTCGACGATCTGTGGCCACAGCTCCGCGGCGAGCGCCGCGTCGTAGGTACCGATCGCGTCCTCTTCGTTCATGAAGGCGTGGCCGGCCTCGTGGATCGTGATCTCCACGTCCTTGCCCAGGCCCCGCAGCTTCTCGCCGAGCGCCGTCGCGGCCTCGGGCGGGAAGAAGTCGTCGGGGCTCGCCATGTGCCCGCGCACCTTCGCGGTCAAGCCGCTCCAGTCGGGCTCGTCGTCGCCCTGTGGGAAGCCGTAGAAGGGCACTGCGGCCTTCACCGCGTCGCCACGACCCGCAGCGATCATGAAGGTCAGGAGCCCGCCCATGCAGAAGCCCACCACGCCCACGCCGCTGCCGTTCGTCGCGTCGTGGCCCAGAAGGAAGTCGACGGCACCGCTCATGTCGCGTGCGGCGCGATCTGGCGGCAGGTTGGTCATCAGCTCACCGGCCTTGTCCATCTCGTCGTGCCCGGCGAGCTCGCCGTGGTAGAGGTCGGGGGCGAGGGCGACGAATCCCCGCGCTGCCATCTGGTCGGCGACACCTTTCGTCTGGTCGTTGAGGCCCCACCACTCCTGGATGACCAGAAGGCCGGGTCCCGAGCCGCTCTCGGGGACAGCGAGGTGTCCCCGGGCGTCGTGTCCGTTGCTTGCGAAGGTGATCATCTCTCCCATGCGTCGGATGCTAGATCGCAGATCGGAGCAAGGTCTGGGAAACTTTGAAGATGCGTACGAACTTGGTGAAGAACCGCCTCGCGGCAGGCGAAACGCTCTACGGGACCATGATCTTCGAGTTCCTGAGCGCCGGCCTCCCACAGGTGCTGTCGAACCCAGGAGCCGACTACGTGTTCTACGACATGGAGCACAGCGGCATCTCCGAAGCGGAGATCAAGCAGCAGATCGCC
>CAYUBX010000098.1:0-8289 GCA_964443165.1 uncultured Acidimicrobiales bacterium | reverse complement strand
CGACATGGCCGTCGACCTCGGTACCGCCAACACGCTCGTGTACGTCCGCGGTCGACATCACGACCGGCAAGCCACTCGCCGTCGGCGTCGAGGCCAAGCGGATGCTGGGCCGGACGCCGGGTCACATCCAGGCCATCCGCCCGCTGAAGGACGGGGTGATCGCGGACTTCGACATCTGCGAGAAGATGCTCCGCTACTTCATCCAGAAGGTGAACTCCAGCCGCTGGAGCAAGCCGCGCATGGTGATCTGTGTCCCGTCGGGGATCACCGGCGTCGAGCAGCGCGCAGTGCAGGAAGCCGCCGAGTACGCAGGCGCGCGCAAGCCGGCGTACATCATCGAGGAGCCGATGGCCGCGGCGATCGGCGTCGGCCTGCCGATTCAGTTGCCGAGCGGATCGATGATCGTCGACATCGGCGGCGGCACCACCGAGGTCGCGGTGATCTCGCTGGGCGGCATCGTGGCCGCGCAGTCCGCCCGTGTCGGTGGCGATGAGTTCGACAACGCGATCATCCAGTACATCAAGAAGGAGTACAACCTCGCCCTCGGTGAGCGAACGGCCGAAGAGGTCAAGGTCGCGGTCGGGTCGGCGTGGCCCCTCGACGACGAGATGTACGCCGAGATCCGCGGGCGTGACCTGGTCACCGGTCTGCCGAAGACCGTGACGGTCAGCAGCGTCGAGATCCGCGAGGCCATGGAGGAGAACATTGCCGCGGTCATCGACGCGGTGAAGGTCACCTTGGATCAGACGCCGCCCGAGCTCGCGGCGGACATCATGGAGTCCGGGATCGTGTTCGCGGGCGGTGGCGCGCTTCTCCGCGGCCTGGACCGGCGGGTCTCCAACGAGACCGGGATGCCGATCCGGCTGGCCGAAGACCCGCTCTACGCCGTCGCTCGCGGTTCGGGACAGTCGCTCGAAGAGTTCGAGGCCCTGCGCAGCGTCCTGTTCTCGGCAGGCGAGCAGCGGTAGTCGCCGTCGCCGATGGTCGCCCGCATCGGAGACGGGCGTCGCCGACGCTCGAGAGTGCGCCTCCTGGCGCTCGTCATCACTGCGGTCGTCCTGATCACAATCGACGTCCGGAGCGAGGGTGGTCCGCTTACGTCGGTTCGCAACGTGGTGCTCGATCTGCTCGGGCCGGTGCGCTCCGCGGGCGAATGGGTGTTCTCGCCCGTCGGTGATGCATGGCGAGGCGTCACGTCCTACGACGATCTCGAGGCCGAGAATGCCGCGCTGCGGGCACAGCTGGCTGAGGCGGAGAGCTCGATCCTGCAGGTGGGGGAGATCGAACGCGACCGGCAGGCGCTCTTGGGCCTCTTGAACGTGCGCGACACGGTCGCCAACATCCCGCGCGTGACCGCTCGGGTGATCGACGCCCCGCTGTCGAACTTCGAACGCACCATCGAGCTCGATCGCGGGAGCCGCGATGGCGTCCGCATCGGGATGCCGGTCGAGACCGGTGCCGGGTTGATCGGCCGCGTCGTCCAGGTGAGCACGACGCGCAGTCGGGTCGAGCTGCTCACGGATCCCAACTTCGCCGTCGGCGTGCGGATGGTGCGCTCCGCTGACGACGGCGTCGCGAACGGCCGCGGTCGCGGCGAGCTTCTCGAGGTGAGCTTCGTCGAGTTGGAGACGGTGGTCATCGCCGGCGAGAGCGTCGTGACCAGCGGATTTCAGGGAAGCACTTTCCCTGAAGGACTCCTCGTCGGCACGGTCGTCGACGTCCAACCCAACGCGGTCCAGGGGACCCAACGCATCACCCTCGAGCCTGCGGCGGAGCTCAGCCGCCTTCGCTGGGTGTCGGTCATCCTCTTCATTCCCGACGCCCCCGAGCCGGTCGTGGTGGACCGCACGCCGGAGACGACCTCTCTTCCGCCCGCCCCCACTGCGACCGACCCACCTGAAACCGCGCCTCCCACGACGGCCGCGGTCACTCAGCCACCGAGCACAACTACCGTTGGCGACAGCGAGCAACCCTCTGTGTCGTCCACCCTTCCTGAGGCCAGCCCATGATGTCGGCAGCCGGGCGATTCGCCCGCTTCGTGGTCCTGATCACCGCTGCACTGGCGCTCCAGGTCTCCGCGGCCAGCCAGCTGACCATGTTTGGCTACGTGATCGACCTGCTGCTCTTCGTCGCGGTGTCCGCCGGTGTCAACGGGGGAAGCGACAGGGGAGCGCTGATCGGCTTCGGTTGTGGTCTCGCCAGTGACCTCGTGGTGCAGACCCCGTTCGGCATGTGGATCCTTACGATGTCGATCATCGGATACGCCGCGGGCGGCGCAACCCACCTCCTAGTGGACGGTGGCCGGGTCGCTCGGTCGGTGGTGGTGGGTCTGTGCGCGACGTCTGGTGTCGGCCTGTTCGTGTGCCTCGCCTGGCTGCTCGACCTCACCTACGTCACCGAGCAGAACGTGCCGGTGATCATCGCGGTCGTTGGCCTCAGCTCGATCCTGCTGAACCTCGCCGTCGAGCGCCCGATCCGCTGGGGTCTGTTGATCCGACCCAACTTCGCAGGCAGGGCGGCGTGACCGAGCGTCTGACGAGCCGGCTCGCGTTCGTGGGCTTCGTGATGGTCGGCCTCTTCGCGGCGATGCTGCTGCGGCTCTGGTACCTCCAGGTGCTCAGCACGGAGGAACTCCAGGTCGAGGCCGAGTCCAACCGGATCGAGATCGTCATCACGCCACCGACCCGCGGACGCATTCTGGACCGCCACGGCGTGGTGATGGCGGAGAACGTGCGGTCGGGCGTCGTCACCGTCAACCCCACGCGCTATGGACCGGGTCAGCTCGACGAGGTATTGACCGAGCTCAGCCAGATTCTCGACATCCCGGTGGAGACCCTCGACGAGCGCCTCGACGACATTCAGACCCACCGCCTGGCGGCGAAGGTCGTCGCGACCGGCCTCGACGAAGGGGGTCTGCTGCGAGTCAGCGAGCGGTCGCTCCCCGGTGTCGAGGCCAAGTGGGAGATGCGCCGCCGCTACCCGCTCGAAGAGGTGGGTGCGCACGTCATCGGGTACGTCGGCGCCATGTCCGAAGCCCAGCAGCGCCAGCTGGTACCGCGTGGCTACCTCCCGTCGGAGAGGGTCGGTCGCGCCGGTGTCGAAGGTCTGTTCGAGGAGTTCCTCCACGGCCAGGCGGGCCAGACAAAGCTCGAGGTCGACACCAACAACCGGGTCCACCGAATCGTGACGGACGTCCCGGCGCAGCCCGGCGACGACATCGTCATCTCCATCGACTCGCAGCTGCAGGCCGCGGTGGAGTCGTTCCTGCGTCAGGGCCTGATCGCGAGCCGCAAACGCGTCTCCGATGACAGTGGGTTCTTCTACCCCGGGATCGGCGGCGCGGCGGTCGTGATGGACCTCCGCAGCGGCGACGTCCTCGCCATGGCGAGCCATCCCACCTACGACCCCAACTGGCTCATCGATGGCATCACGACCGACGTCTACGAATCGGTCTTCGAGAACCCGTACGCGCCCGGGGTTCTGAACAACCGGGCCGTCCAGGGGCTCTACTCGCCGGGCTCCACCTTCAAGCTCGTCACCGCGCTCGCTGGGCTCGAAGCGGGCCTGATCTCGCCGCGAGCTGCGTTCTTCGACATCGGCTATTACACGATCCCGCCGGAGAACAACTGCTCTGGTCGTTGCACGTTCTTCAACGCCGGCCGGGTGGCGCTCGGCGTGCTCGACCTGTCGGGCGCCCTCACGAAGTCGAGCGACGCGTACTTCTACAAGGTGGCCAACGAGCTCTATTGGTTGAAGGACGACGAGGACGAGTTCGCCATCCAGATCATGGCCCGCGACCTCGGATTCGGACGCCACAGCGGCATCCAGCTCCCGTTCGAGGCATCGGGCCGGATCCCCGACCCCGAGGTCAAGAAGCGGCTGTACGAGTCCAACCCGACGGCATACAACCCGTTCAACGAGACGACTCTCTGGCTACCGGGCGACAACATCAACACGTCCATCGGGCAGGGCCTCGTGGCGGCGACGCCGCTCCAACTCGCCAACGCCTACGCGACCTTCGCCAACGGCGGGACGCTGTTCCAGCCCAACATCGTGGAGGAGCGTGTCTCGCGTCGTCCCGAGGACTTCGGTGAAGTGCTTCAGACGTTCGACCCGCGCATCGTTCACACCGTGGAGTTCCCGCCCGGGTCATCCGTGGTGCGCGAGGGTCTCGGCGGCGTCACCAACTTCACGCGTCGAGGGACGGCGTGGGAGGCCTTCCAGGGATTCGACCACTCCGGGTACTGCGTCTCGGGGAAGACGGGAACCTCCGAGGCCGACGGCAACAACCCCGTCCTCCAGCGCAAGAGGGAGGACACCGCGGTGTTCGTCGCGTGGGCACCGTGCTTCGATCCGCGGTACGTCGTCGCGGTGGTGATGGAGGAGGCCGGTTTCGGCGGTGAGGCTGCTGCCCCGGTCGTGCGGCGGATCATCGAGGCGGTGCGGGCGTACGAGCAGCGCTGGCCCGACCCTCAGATCGCCTTCATCGCTCCGCAGCCCGAATGCCCCGAGATCCCGGAGGCACTGCGCGGCGATCCCGCCTTCCTGAGCTTCGTGCCTGAAGGCTGTCCGTGGGGCATCCAGGTTCCGCGCGCCAACCAGCCCGGCGACGCGGATGGGGACGGCATTCCCGATGAGGAGGAGCAAGGCTGATGGGACTTCCCGTCCGCAAGGAGCTGCAGTCCCCGCTTCGGTACGCGGACTACTCGCTGATGTTGTCCGGCCTGTTCGTGTCGCTCATCGGCATCGCGATGAACTACAGCTCGACGTGGCGCCAGCTCGAGTTCGACGGCGGCGACCCTGCGTTCTTCGCCAAGCGACAGGCGGTCTTCGTGGTGCTGGGGGTCATCACAATGGTCGTCGCAGCCACGATTGACTACCGCCTGTTTCGCGACTTCGCCGCACAGGGGTACCTGATCGTCCTCGGCATGTTGGTGGCTGTGTTGTTCCTCGGTGTGGAGCGAAACGGCGCACGAGCCTGGTTCGAGCTCCCCGGCCTGGCGTTCCAGCTCCAGCCGGCGGAGTTCGCGAAGGTCGCGGTGATCTTGTCCATGGCCGCGTTCGTTGCGAGCCACGAGGGGTATCTCAAACTCGACGCGCTCGTGAACGCGCTGCTCCTCGTGGCCGTCCCGATGGGCCTCATCTTCGTGCAGCCGGACATCGGCACGATGCTCGTGTTTGTCGCCATCGCGATGGGGATGTTGCTCGTGGCCGGGGCCCAGATCCGGCACATCGTGGCCACGACTGCGCTCGGCGTCTTGGCGATCCTGTTCGTGTTCAACGTGGACGAATTCGGCGGTCCCGCCCTCCTGCGTGAGACCCAGGAGAACCGGCTCACCGCGTTCCTCGATCCAGACGGGGATCCTCAGGGAGCGTCGTACAACCTGCGGCAGAGCCAGATCGCCATCGGCGCGGGTGGGCTCACGGGGCAGGGCTGGCTCCAGGGCACGCAGACCAACTTGAACCTGGTTCCGGAGCAGGAGACCGACTTCATCTACACCGCGCTTGGTGAGGAGTTCGGCTTCGTCGGGGCCGCCATGTTGCTGGCGATCTATGCGTGGATGACGTTCCGAATATGGCGGATCGCGCACCTGTCGCGGGATCTGTTCGGGACGTTCGTGTGTGTCGGCGTGTTGTCGATGTTCTTGTTCCAGGTCTTCCAGAACATCGGGATGACCATCGGGATCATGCCGATCACGGGCATTCCGCTGCCGTTCATGAGCCACGGCGGAAGCTCGACGGTGGCCGCGTTCGGCGCCCTCGGTCTGGTGTTGAACGTGGGTGCCAGGCGCCACATGCCCTGACCCCACGAGAGGCTCGTTTCATCGAAGGAACGTCCGCGTCGGGTGTCGGGGGTGTCGAGCACTTCGCCGACGAACGGAGAAGCACTTCGCCGGCGGTGTTGCTGTGGAGACCGACGCGGCCCTCCAGGAGATCGGCTCCCATCTCCCCACCGACACGGGCGAGCCGTCGGACATCGCGCACCTCGCCACTCGACCGACGCAGTTGGATGCGAGACGGGCCAGGAGATCGCGGCCAGCGTCCTGAGGAGCCCGGCCGACGCCGGGTCGCCCGGTGAGGGAGCACGCCTGGAAGAGCCCGGTCGACCCTGACCTCACCGAGGCCCGCCGACCCTCGCATCAGGAAACTCACTGCTCAGCGAGTATCATTTGCTTCCGAAATGAATTCGCTGTGGCCCAGGCTCGAGCCTCTCCTCCCACGTGTGGAGAAGCCGGCCCGCTACATCGGCTGCGAGGACGGGGCCGCCACACCGGTCCACACCCCTGACACCACGTCCTGGTTGTTGACGTACCCCGATACGTACGAGATCGGGTTGCCCAACCAGGGGTTGCAGATCCTGTACGAGCTCCTCAACGAGCGGCCAGATGCCGTTGCAGAGCGGTCGTACGCGCCCTGGGTGGATCTCGAGAAGGAACTGCGGGCGGCCGGCCTGCCGCTCTTCTCGGTCGACACGCATCGCGCCGCGGGTGATTTCGACGTCATTGCGTTCAACCTGAGCGCGGAGCTCGTCTACACCAACGTCCTCAACTGCATCGATCTGGCCGGCGTCGCCGTGCGCGCCGCCGACCGTAGCGATGCCGATCCGCTGATCGGGGCAGGGGGCCACTGCGCCTTCAATCCCGAGCCGCTCGCCGATTTCGTCGACTTCTTCGTCATGGGCGACGGCGAGGAGGCGATTTCCGACATCACGGACGTCGTCGGTGCCTGGAAGCGGTCGGGAAAGAAGAGCGGCACGCGCGAGACCGTTCTGCACGAGCTCGCCACCATCGCCGGCGTGTACGTGCCGTCGATGTACGAGGCGTCCTACGACGGCCAACATCTAGCCGCCGTCGAGCCTCGCTACGCCGATGTACCCGAGATGGTGCAGAAGCGCACGGTCGCCGACCTCGCCGACTGGCCCTACCCCCGCACACCGCTGGTACCCCTCACCGAGGTGGTGCACGACCGCCTTCAGGTCGAGGTGTTCCGCGGGTGCACACGGGGCTGCCGTTTCTGTCAGGCAGGGATGATCACCCGCCCCGTGCGTGAGCGCCCGGCCGAGCAGGTTCGGGACATGATCAGTAGCGGCCTGGCCCGCGGCGGCTACGACGAAGTGAGCCTCACCTCGTTGAGCACAGCCGACTTCAGCGGTATCCAGAAGGTGGTCACCGACACCATGGAC
This sequence comes from uncultured Acidimicrobiales bacterium, assembly GCA_964443165.1. Classification (GTDB taxonomy): domain Bacteria; phylum Actinomycetota; class Acidimicrobiia; order Acidimicrobiales; family Poriferisodalaceae; genus JAYPWI01. Next base: position 1,106 of record CAYUBX010000098.1, on the reverse strand, counting down.
GACCCCGCCACGTGCGGCCGGGTGAGCATCGCTCTCCCGAGCCTGCGGGTGGACGCGTTCACGGTGGGCATCGCCGCCGAGGTGTCACGGGCCCGTCGCACGGGTCTGACCTTCGCTCCCGAGGCGGGGTCGTGGCGCATGCGGCAGATCATCAACAAGCTGATCACCGAGGAAGATCTCTATGCGGCGGTGCGCTCTGCGTACAGTCAGGGGTGGCACCGCATGAAGCTCTACTTCCTCACCGGCCTCCCATCCGAAATGGATCCCGACACTCTCGGGATCGCGGAGCTGGCGGCCAATTGCGTCGAGATCGGACGGGAGTACACGCAGAAGGCGTCTGTCACCGTGTCGCTCGGGGGTTTCGTCCCCAAGCCACACACCCCGTTCCAGTGGTTCGTCCGTGGCGCCGTGCGTCGCAACAAGCGAGTGCAGCTCAAGTGGCACTCGCCCGAGGCCACCACGGCAGAGGGAATCACCTCGCGCGGTGACCGCCGTATCGGACAGGTGATCGAATACGTCTGGCGACACGGTGGTGTCTTCCAGGAATGGAGCGAGCACTTCGACCTGAACCTCTGGGAAGAGGCGATGGCCGCGTGCGGACTGTCGATGGACTGGTACGTCCACCGGCACCGCGGCGAAGACGAGGTGCTGCCCTGGGATCACATCCACGCCGGATTACACAAGGACTTCCTCTGGCAGGACTGGCAGGACGCGTTGGCCGGATACGGCCTTGAGGACTGCCGCTGGACCCCGTGCTACGACTGCGGGGCCTGCACGGAGTATGGGATCGAACACGTGGTCGCGTCGCCCCTTCCGCCCAATGGCGGAAGTCAGGGCACCGGCCAGGACCTGACCGCCGGGCACATGGTGCCGGTGGAGCTGCGTCCCCGCGACGGGACGACGGCTGTCGTGGGGGGTGGCGGATGATCTGCCACGGCGCTCCACCCGGGTCACGTGTCGCTCCCACCCGCAGGGGTGGGGGAACCACTTGAGGGTCCGTCTCCGCTTCCAGAAGCACGGCAAGATCCGTTTCGTTGGCCATCGCGACGTGGCGCGCCTGTTCGAACGCGCGCTGCGCAAGATCGGCTTCCCCGTCACGTACTCCG
>CAYUBX010000097.1:0-8319 GCA_964443165.1 uncultured Acidimicrobiales bacterium | reverse complement strand
GATGCCGTTGACCCGCCCCGTTGGAGGCAGCACGACGGCACCGACGGTCAGTGGACCGGCCCATGCACCGCGGCCGACCTCGTCCACTCCCACCACCACCGCCTCACCGCGGTCCCAGCATGCTCGTTCCTCGGTGAGCTTGGGGGCGCGAGAGCGCAGGCGTTTCGCCACGTTCCGAACCGTAGCGGGGCGCCCCGATGCAGGGACGGACGCCGCCTAGAAGATCAGCTCGGATCCGACCGTGCAGAGGCCGAAGTTGCGAACGCTGTTGCCGTTCGCCGTGTCGGCGTTGTCGGAGCCATCGCACACCACGGCCTCGATCACCAGGCCGGTGATGATCGGCGCATCGAACGAGGCACCGGCGAAGTCGTCCCAGCGCAGCGACGCATCGGTGAAGTCGGTGAGCGCCACGGTCGCGCTGCGGTAGTCGTTGTGCTCGCTCTCCACCTGGCTGAAGTCGGCGCTGGTCAGATCGGACCCGACGAAACTGCTGTGCATGATCACCGAGGCGCCCAGGTCTGCACCCGTGAGGTCGGCTCCCACGAACGAGACGCTGTCGAAGGTGTTGTCCCTGAGGTTCGCTCCTGCGAGGTCTGCACCTGCGAACGCCATGCCCTGCGGAAGCCGGCCGTAGTCGGCCAAGACCGCGCCGACCATGGTGGTCCCCCGGAAGTCCCTGGCGACCAGGTACACGCGACCGAAGTCGAGCCCGGTCAGATCGGCGCCCAGCGCCGACCCGGTGAGGGTCAGCGCATTGTGACCGTCGACATTGGCGGTCGAGCAAGAGTCGTCGAACACCACGCCCGCCATGTTCACCAGGGGGCTGATCTCGAGCTGGTTGCATCCGACCCTGGCGCTCCTGAGGTCGGCGCCCGTGAGCCCGCCCACGCCCTGGGCGGCCAGCTCAGCGCTGGATGCCTGCAGGCCGGTGAGGTCCGAGCCCACCAGGGTCGCGGAGGCAAAGATCGCTCCGGTCAGGTCGCTTCCGCTGAGGTCGGCGCCTGTCAGGTCAGCGCCGGTGAAGTCGGTTCCGATCGCAACGATCCGGAGCCGTGCGTTGCGGAAGTTGGCGCCGGCGAGGTTGGCGCCTGAGAAGTCCACCCCCTCGATACGGGCATTCTCGAAGGAGGCCTCGGTGAGCTGCGCGCAGGCGAGGTCCTGCGGGGCGATGAAGGTGCGGTCGCTCAGATCCGCACTGGCCTTGTTGAGCGCGCCGGCCTTGGCAGAACACTCGGCCTCGACGCCGTCGACGAGCATCGCGACGGTGGACTTGAGGTTCTCGGTGGCGTTCTCGATCTCCTGGACTGCGACGACCGGGTCGAGGGTCATCTCCTCCTGGGCGAGCTCCACCGCAACACCATCTCCATCGACGGGTCCCTGGAGCTGCACTTCGCGGTCTCCTTCGGCCCCGGAGCACGCGGTCAGAAGAAGGGTCGCTGCGGCGAGCGTTGTAAGGACGCGACGGGAACGCACAGTCGAGACTCCAGAGAGGCGGGCCCTGTTCGCGTCGGCAGATCGCGACGTCGATGTGAGCGGTTCGGAGAGCCTCGTTCAGCCGAAGGATCCGCTGTCCGGTGACACCAGCCGGGGCTCGTCCGGCAGTTCCTGGGGCGCGAGGAGCGCCTCCCCCGCCGCGCCCGCACCCTGCCAGCCGGCGTCGAGGCCCGGTGCGGTGACGATGAGGTCGGAAGCTCCTCCCTCGACGTCCCACAGGAGCGCCGGCCGTTCGCCGTGCCAGCGCACAGCCCAGCTGACGGCGCCGTGGCATGACGGCATGCCGTGGACCTCGACCCCGTGACCCAGCCACGCTGCGGGCCAATGCCGCGCGACAGCGAGTTCGCCTTGGTTCGCATCGCCCACGAGGATCCATCGAATGGCACGTGCAACTGCCGCGGTGATCCGTAGATCGTGACCGGCACCGCCCGTGCCCGTGTGCAGCTTGGGATGGACGTTTGTCGGCCACGACCACGTGGGGGACGCGACCTCCAATAGCGCCTCGAGCCGATCCCATGCGGCGCGTGGCTGAGCGATCGCTTCCGCCATCAGCGAATCAGCGGTGGCGAGCAGGTCGAGCCCGAGGGGGCCGTCCGGTTCGGGGATCAGGAGGCTCGTGGGGTCGGTTGCCACCTCGCTCCCCGCAGAAGCAGTGGGGGCGACATCGAGCAGCCGACCCACTTCGATTGCGGCGGCTGAGGCACCGACTGCGGCGAGAAGATCGCGCGCTGCCACCAGCCCTTCGGAGCGCAATGGCAGATCATCGTGCTCCACCAGCCACCGAGCCCCCTGGGCGACGACGTCCGACAGCGCCGCGGCCAATTCGGCATCCGGGGAGAGACGAAGCGCCACCCGGGCTGCGGCCAGCGTCGATGCGGTGACGTCCCGTCCGAGTTCCGTCACCAGACCACGCGGGTCCTGGTGACGAGCCCTGTCCACCAACACCTCTCTGACGGCGCCGGAGTACCCGAGTTCGCACAGAGCGGTGAGGACGTCCAGGTCATCTCTCGGTCTCGGGGGCGGGCCGAGAACCGGATCGACGATCGCCCGATCGGTCTCCGCAAGGAGCACGGCTTGGCGGCTTGCGTCGAACGCATCGGCGACGCGTCCAGCCGGGAGGACCGCCCGCAGAGCGCCGACAGCGTGCTGTCCCCATCCACGTGCGACGTTGGCGGCCAGTGGGATCTCCGCCGTCGGGTTCGAGCCGTCGGTCGGGAGGGCCGCTCGCAGCGTGCTGCCGTGCACGAGCGGGAAGACTGCGGCGACGGATGCGCGTCCGTCATCGGAGGCTGCGGATGACACGGAATCCGACCCGTCGAGAACGGCCGCGGGGTCCGTTCCGTCGACCCCGGCGACGAGAGCAGCTGGTTCTCGCTCGAACACGACCGCCCGGCGACCGTCGATCAGCAGCTCGGAACCGTTCAGCTCGACGCTCGTGATGCGGCCCCCACCCTGGACGTCGTAGGGGCGAAGCGCCAGCGCGACGGCGATCGGCCCGGACGTGTCGTTGGTGATCTCCACGACCGTCGCGTCGTCGGGAACCCTGGCAGCGAAGGTCGTGTGGACCACGTCTCCGCCCCCGGCGCGCAGAACCGTCTCGACAACCGGAGCGCCGTCCACAAGACGCTGCCGGACGCCCGACGTGACAGACGGAAAGATCCACTCTTCGCCGGCACGCACCCACCAATCGAGCGACCAGCGTCCTGGCTGACCTGTCTCGAGGCCACGGCGATCCACCGCGGAGCGCGGACCCGAGTCGAGGTTGCCCACGAGCGTCCACGACCGCCCCACAGCGTTGGTCGGCGTTCTCGCGGGGTGATAGGCCGCGGAATCGGGGTCACGTTGTCTCGCGAGCCACCAAGGCCCGATCCACGAGACGTCCGGCGTGACGCGGGGCGCCACCTCGGTGTGCGTCTGATTGCTGCGGAAGCGGTTTCGAATGCTCAATCGCTGTCGGACTCGTGACCGGGGGCTCGTTGCAGCAGGCCAGCGTAGGCCTCCTCGGGCGTGGCGCCCTCATGCACCACCCGATGAATCGTCCGACAGATCGGAAGGTCCACGTCGTGGCGTTCGCCGAGCTCGAGGACCGCCGCCGAGGTCTTCACTCCCTCGGCGACCATGTTCATCTCGTCGATGATCTCGGCCAGCCCGCGTCCCCGGCCGAGTTGTTCGCCCACGTGACGGTTGCGGCTGTGCTGGGACACGCACGTGGCGAGGAGATCACCCATCCCCGCCAGCCCGGAGAGTGTCTGGGCCTCTGCGCCCATGGCGACACCGAGCCGGGTGAGCTCAGCCAGACCACGGGTGATCACCATCGCTCGGGTGTTGTCGCCGGTGCCGAGCCCTTCCGCCATCCCCGCAGCGAGGGCGATCACGTTCTTCAGCGCGCCCGCGACCTCGCACCCGACCACGTCGTGGTTGACGTACACCCGGAACAGGCCGGATTGCACGAGGCCCTGGAGCGCTCGCGCGACGTGGAGGTCCTCGGTGGCCACGACGGCGGCCGCGGCCTGGCCGGCCATGATCTCGCGCGCGAGGTTGGGCCCGGTGAGAACGCCCACCGGATGGCCGGGAAGTTCTTCGGAGATGACCTGCGTCGGGCGCAGCAGGGTGGAGGCCTCGAACCCCTTGGTCAGGCTCATCACCGGGATCCAGGGACGGACGGCCGACGCCATCGCCGCCACGATCTCGCGGAAGCCGTGAGACGGCACCCCGACGACGACCACGTCGGCGTCGGCGACCGCTCCGGCGAGGTCCGCGGTGGCCCGGAGCGACGTCGGCAGGTCGAATCCAGGGAGATAGGTGCCGTTGGTGCGGTGAGCGTCGATCTCGTTGGCGATCTCCGGCCGTCTCGCCCACAGAGTGACATCGGCGTTTCGCGACATCACGGCGGCCACCGTGGTGCCCCACGACCCCGCACCGACCACTGCGACTCGCATCGAAGTGCCCCCTAGAGTTATCGCGTGGCCTCGGAGCGTAGCCCTCGCGAGCCGGCGGGCTCCGGCCCGGTGGTGCTGATCCCGATCAAGGATTTCACACAGGCCAAGAATCGACTCGCGCCCGCGCTCGACGGCGCGGCCCGACAGAGCCTCGCACGCGAGATGGCCGAACGGGTCGTGCGGGCTGCGGATGGCCTCGATGTGCGAGTCGTGTGCAACGATCCCGAAGTCGCCGCCTGGGCGGTGTCGGTGGGCGCGCGGGTCGCCCACGTCGACGTGGAGGGCCTCAACCAGGCGCTGACCGCTGCCGTGGCCGCTCTCGAACCCGAGGTGCGCCACGTCCTGATCGCACATGGCGACCTGCCCTTCGCGGAATCGCTGGCCGACGTCGCCACACCGGGTCTGGTGACGATCGTCCCCGACCGCCACGTGGACGGCACCAACGTTCTCGCGATCCCCGCAGGAGGGGACTTCGAGTTCCAGTACGGCCCCGGATCGTTCATCGCCCACGTGCGCGAAGCCATGAAGCAGGGTCTCGATGTGGTCGTCCGCCGGCGCCCCGACCTGGGGTGGGACGTCGACACACCCGACGACCTCGCCGAGGTGCCCCGTGAACCGTGATCTCCCCACGCCGGCCGTTGCGCTCGCGATCGTCGCTCATCCCGACGACGCCGAATTTCAGTGCGGCGCCACCTTGGCCAAATGGGCGTCCGCAGGCTGCGAGGTCCACCATCTCGTGTGCACCGATGGGTCGAAGGGGACGTGGGATCCCGAGTGCGATCAAGCCGCGCTCGTCGCTCTTCGCCAAGACGAGCAGCGGGCAGCGGCTCGTCGGCTGGGGGCGACGGGCCAGGTTCACTTCCTGCCACGCGTCGACGGTGAGCTCGACAGCGACCTCGAGACTCGATCGCTCGTGGCCCGGGTCATTCGGAAAGTACGGCCCACCGTCGTACTCGGTCACGATCCATGGAAGCGCTACCGGCTCCATCCCGACCATCGCCACGCGGGTCAGCTCGCCGTCGACGGCGTGGTCGCGGCGCGCGACCCCTTCTTCTTCCCCGAACACGGACTTCCCCACCACCGGCCCGAGGCGCTCCTGCTGTTCGAGGCCGACGAGCCGGATCACGCCGAGACCACGACCGGCTTCGAGGACGCCAAGACGGTGGCCCTGCTCGAACACGTGAGCCAGTTCGTGACGACGCACGACATCACTGATCCGCAGGACCAGGAGCAGCGGGACCGGTTCGCCCAGTGGGTCGCCGGCGCGCTCGCCGCAGGGGGAGAGACGGCGGGCGCCCTCTCAGCGGAGCTCTACAAGCTCATCGCCCCGCTCTAGGCGGCTCGGAACGCGGCGAGGGCGGGGCCGTGGCCCCGCCCTCGTTCGACTCCAACACCGCTCACGCGGCGGAAGAATCAATCGTTCATGCTCTCCTTGAGCGCCTTGGCGGCCGAGAACTTCACGCTCCGGCTGGCAGCGATCTGCACCGGCGCCCCGGTCTGGGGGTTCCGGCCGGTGCGAGCAGCGCGCTCGGCAAGGCTGAACTTGCCGATTCCAGGCCAGGACACTGCGTCTCCGGCCTGAGCCGACGACACAACCTGCGCGAAGAACGCTTCGATGACTGCCTCGGCACCACCCTTTGTGCAATCCGCCGACTCGGCGACTGCGGAGAGCAGATCTGACTTAGACATGTTGGCCATTGGGGGGTCCTCCTCCACATTCCACGCCGTTCGGCGTGGAATCCCATACGTGTTATTCGACAAGTAAAACGCACTCAGGTCAAGCATTTCGCATCCATCAGCCACCCTCCGTGAGATACAATCACCCTCCGCGTTAGCGGACATATGCGAGATAGGTTCGATATAAGTAAGAGACAAGATGGAATGATGGGCGTGGCAAAACGCGGGGAGACGAGATGAGCGAGGCCGAGATCGTTCTCGTCGCCTGCGCTGCCGCCGCCGGTGCATTCCTCACCGCCGTCGCCGGACTCGGGGGCGGCATCCTCCTGCTCACCGTCATGGTGAGCGTGATGGAGCCCGCCGTCGCGATCCCCGTCCATGGCATCATCCAACTCGCCTCCAACGGCTCTCGCACCGTGATCCTGCGGCGGGACGTGGTCTGGGGTGTTGTCGGTCGATTCGCCGTGCTGCTGGTCCCCGCGGGCGTCCTGGGCCTGTTGGCGGCCGATCAGCTGCCGGTGACCGCCGGGCGCATCGCCATCGCCGTTTTCGCGCTGTTGATCGTCTGGTGGCCAGCGGCGCTGGCGTCCCTGTCATCGATGCTCGGCAGCGGTCGCGGGGCGTTCGTCCCCCTCGGAGGGTTGGCCGGATTCCTCAACATCCCCTTCGGCGTCACCGGGCCCGCGATCGCCCCGGTCTTCCGGCGCCACCTGGTGGAACGAGCGGCCGTCGTGGCGACCTTCGGCGCGGCTCAAACAGCGGGGCATCTGGCCAAGATCGGCGTTTTCGCAGGTGACGGCTTCGATCTGGGCGCCCATCTGACCGTGACCACCGCCGGGATCGTCGCTGTGGTGATCGGGACGTGGGTCGGCACGCGGGTGCTGCATCGGATCGACGAGACGACGTTCGGTCATCTGTTCAGGATCGCCCTCACGGCCGTTGCCGCACGGGTGGTTCTGTCCGCCGTCTGGTGATCAGACGCCGGACCAGGCCGCGGCGAGCTCCCGGGCGGTGGCCGCCATGTGCGCCTCGTCGTCGTAGCCGGTTCGTGGCCAGAAGAACCCTCGCAGGCCGTCCTTGGGTCGTCGCGGCACCACGTGCACGTGCAGGTGCGGGACCGACTGGCTGACGACATTGTTCATCGCCACGAACGTGCCCGGTACCTCCATCGTGTCGCCCACCACCGTCGTCATCCGTCGAGCGCGCTCGAAGAGCGGGCCGACCTGGTCGAGCGGGAGGTCGGCGAGCGTCACGTGATGGTCGCGGGGCACCACGAGGGTATGGCCGACGAAGAGCGGCTTGACGTCGAGGAAGGCCACCGCCACCTCGTCGCTCATCACGATCGCGGCGGGTTCGTCACCCGCGATGATCCGGCAGAAGAGGCAGTCGCTCACGCTGGTTCGCGAAACAGCGACGCGAACTGCAGCTGAGCTCCGACGAGTTCGGCGGGGAGGTCGTCCTCACTCCACACTTGGAGGTGGGTGTACACGTCGACCGCCACACCCATGCGTTCGATCCACGCGACGACCGCATCGCCCCACTGCTCGTCGAGCAGCGCCGCCCTGATGGCGGTCCGCTCGACGGCATCGAGCGCGGCAGGAGGCGTCCTCGCCACGAGCTCGAGGGCCAGCACCCGCTGGAGCACCTCGACGTCGGACGCCACGTACACCTGCGGCGGCTCGGTCCGCACCACGGCATACGCGACGGCGGCCATCAGCTGGGCCAATCGACGTTGTCGATCTCGCTCTGCTTCCAGAATCCCGGCAGGGGCTCGATCGATTCGCCGGTCGCGTAGTGGCCCAGTCGCTGCTGGGCCGCATCGTCGAACATCGGGACGGCGTCGAACACCGTGTCGGGACGCACCGCACGCAACGCCTTGTCGCCCTCACTGCCCGGGCGGGGCAGGTGGGAGGTGAGGATGAGGATGCGAGCCCGCGGGTCGATCGCTTTGAGCACCGACGCTCGGCCAAGCGTCTTCCACAGCGTGTCGATCCGCAGGAGGCCGGGCCGCACCGTAGTGAACGCGCCGGAGACGTCGACCCACCACTCCCCGCCTGCCGCGTCCTCGACCTTGAAGTTGTACTGGACGCCGGCGCCTCGCAGCTTGGCGTCCTTCTGGAGCAGCGCAAAGCCGTGCTCCTCGAGGATCTTGAGGGCGATGTCCTGGGCCTTCTTGCCCTCTTTGGTGGCCCGGCGCTGGAAGTCGTCC
>CAYUBX010000096.1:679-8320 GCA_964443165.1 uncultured Acidimicrobiales bacterium | reverse complement strand
GCCGACATCATGGACGGGGTCACGCGGGGCGTGGTGCACGGCGGCACGTACAACGCCATCACATCGACGGTCGCCGCTTGCCGGGCGACGGTCGAGGCGCTGGCCGACAACGGTGGTGCCATCTACCAGGCGATCGAGCGACGGGGACGACGGTTGATCGACGGGTTGGCCGAGATCGGGCGTCGCTATGACGTTCCGCTCCATGCCCAGGGCCTGGGGACCGTCTTCACCACGGTGTTCGCCGACTCGACGCCACTCGTGGACTACCGCGACTACCACGCGAGCGATGAGGCGCTCCGGCTGCGGTTCGTTCAGGCGCTGCAGGATGGGGGCGTGCGCACGACGGCCCGCGGGACGTGGTTCATGTCTGCCGCCCATACCGACGACGACATCGAAGAGACCCTCCGAGCGGCCGACGTCGCCGCCGCCTCGCTCTGAGCCCCTCTTCTCGCTGTCGCTGGGTGGCGTGGGCTCGAAGGGCAGGCTGGCGCAGCTGCGGTTCATGGTCGTCGGTCAGCGCACCGCGGCGCCGAGGAGTCCCTAAGGTCGCGCTCGATCGGCGTGAGAGGGAGGCACCGGTGCGGTTGAAGGACAAGGTCGCGATCGTGAGTGGAGCCGCGTCGGGGATGGGAGCGGCGACGGCACAACTCTTCGCCCGAGAGGGCGCCGCGGTCGTCATCGCCGATGTGTCCGTCGAGGACGGCGCCGCCATCGCCCACGAGATCACCGCTGCTGGTGGCGACGCTCGATTCATCGAACTGGACGTGTCCCAGGCCTCCGACTGGGATCGCGCGGTGTCCGAGACCGTCTCCCAGTGGGGCCGGATCGACATCTTGGTGAACAGTGCAGGCGTCAGCGGCAGCCACCCAGACCTGCTCAATACCGGCACGTGGGACGAGCAGATGAGCATCGTCGCGAGAGGCGCGTTTCTCAGCATGCAGGCCGTCATTCCGGTCATGCAGAAGGCGGGGCGAGGATCGATCGTCAACATCTCGTCGATCTCGGCGTTCGTCGGCCAGGCGTACGTGCACATGGGCTACAACGCCGCCAAGGCCGCCGTGCGCGTCGCAACCAAGTCAGCTGCGGTGCAGTTCGCCAAGGACGGCATCCGCGTCAACTCTGTTCACCCCGGAATCATGCCGCCGATGAAGAACGCCATGATGAGCGCGGATCCCGAGGGGCGGCGCTCCAGGATCGCCGCAATCCCGGCGCAACGTGAGGGGCGGGTCGAGGAGGTCGCGTACGCCAACCTCTTCCTCGCGAGCGACGAAGCCTCCTACATCACCGGGGTCGAACTGCCGGTGGACGGGGGCTATCTCGCCATCTAGGGGTGCCAGCGCATCAAGCCTTCCTGCATGCAGGTCGCGATGAGCTGGCCATCGGCGTCGTGAAAGAGGCCCCTCGCGAGGCCCCGGCCTCCCCGCGTGGCCTCGACCCGTTGCTGATAGGAGAGCCACTCATCCGCTCGCGCCGGACGGTGGAACCACATCGTGTGATCCAGGCTGGCCTCGGTGATTCGCTCGTCGCGCCAGCTGTAGCCGTGCGGTAGGAGGATCACCGGGTTCATCCCGAGATCGGCGAGATAGGCGATGCCTGCGTCATGGACAGCGCGGTCGCGCAGGAGCGGCCCGATAACCCGCATCCACATCACCTGCGGCTCGGTCACGCTGGCCCGATCGGAGAGGTCAGGTGGGTCGACGTACCTCACGTCCATCGGCCGCCCACGACCGCTCCACGGCCGCTCGTCTTCGGGAAGCACCGCCTCGATCACATCGCAGTAGTCGGTGTAGCGGTGCGCTGTCGTCGGTGGCGGGGCCGTGCCTGTGATCGGCGCGTCCCACTCCAGACCGTCTTCCGAAACGTGAAAGGAGGTCAGACTCCTCATCACCTCGCGGCCGTCTTGGAGCGCAGCCACCCGCCGCTGGCTGAAGGAGCGCCCATCCCGCAGCCGCTCGACCCGCAACTCGGTGGGATCTCCCGACCGGCCCGCCCCGAGAAAGTACGAGTGCATGGAATGGACGCCTCGGTCCGCCGGGACGGTCCGTTGGGCCGCGGCAAGACACTGGGCCAGAACCTGCCCGCCATACGTGCGGGCGCCGAGGTCGGGCGACGCGGGACCCACGAACACGTCCTCGCCGACATCTCGAAGATCGACGACCGACGCGAAGGAGCGGTTCACGACAGGACGTCCCTACTTCAGGTGAGTGGCGAACCAGTCCAGCGACGCGTCGGCGATGGCATCCAGTTGTGTCGTGTACGGCGCGTAGTGGCCGCCTGGGAACATCTCGAGCCGCTTGGGTTCGTGCGCCTGCGAGAACGCGGCGAGCTGCACGTCGGTCAGGCACTTCGTGTCGTTCGATGCCACCGCCATCAGCAGCGGGGTGGGCGAGATGGCGCTGATGTAGGCGCCCGGTTCGTAGGCGGCCCGACGGGCTCGGCTCAAAAGTGTGCACGAGTTGACGTACGTGGTGTCCACGCCGGCGACCTTGCTCCACTCGTAGCTCTCGTCGCCTTCGACCGAGATCGGGATCATGCGCGGCTCGTCACCGCGCAGGCGAGCCGCACGTTCCTCGTTCACGTCGCGAACGAACGCCGCGTACGCGTCGGCCGTCAAGGCCCGAGTTGTGTTCTCGCGCCCGCTGATCGTGGGAACGACGGACACGACGCACTTCACGCGACTGTCCGTTGCCGCCACGACGAGGCTGTGTCCGCCGGAGTAGCTGGTGCCCCACAGACCGATCCGCTCGCCGTCGACCTCGGCGCGGCAGGCGGCGTAGGTGATCGCATCGCTCATATCGGAGATCTGCTGCCACGGGTCGATCTCGCCTCGTGGGGCTCCGCCGCTGGAGCCGGTGTTGCGGTGGTCGTAGAGCAGGCAGGCAAAGCCGGCTTCGGAGAACCCATCTGCGTACCGGTCGAGGGCCATCTCCTTGACCGCCCCGAAGCCGTGGCTGAGCACGATGCCGGGAAAGGGACCGTCGCCCCGAGGAAGGGAGAGAAGCCCAGCCAACGGCGTTCCGTCCAGGGCCTTGAACTCAACGTCCTCGCGATTCACCACACCCCCTCGGGCAGGCCACAGGTGTCACATCGCCGAGATGGAGCGGCCTCCGTCGGCGAACACTACGTCGCCGTTGATGCAGTCCGCGCCATCCGACAGCAGGAACACCACGAGCCGCGCGACGCCTTCTGGCGTGGACAACCGGCCCATCGGGCTGCGGGCGAGGCGCTTCTGCCACCCCTCCTCGTCGACGACCCGCATGGTTCCCGGCGTGGGCATCGGCCCCGGAGCGACGGCGTTGACACGTATGCCCTGTTGCCCGAGCTCCACCGCACACTGGCGCGTCAGCGCGGAGATGGCGCCCTTCACGGCCGCGTAGACCGACCCGTTCGGAATGCCGTGAACGGACGCCGGCGAGGTCATGTTCACGATGCTGCCTGCGCCGCGGGCGATCATGTGCGGTGTCACCGCCTGGGTGCCCCAGAACACGGCGTCCAGACCGACCTCCATCTGGCGCCGATAGGTGTCCTCCTGCACCTCGGCCATGGGCTCGTACCGGACCCACATGGCGTTGTTCACCAGCGCGTCGATCCCGCCGAAGTGACGTGCGATGTCATCGATGCTCGACTGCCACAGTGCTCGATCGGTGATGTCGATCGCGCACGACAACACCTCGCCGCCGCCAGACCGGATCTCCGCCGCCGTCGGGTCGAGCCACGGCTCATCCACATCGACCAACGCGAGCCGAGCGCCGGCGCGCCCGGCCTCTTCGGCGATCGCGCGGCCGATCCCTCCTGCCGCGCCCGTCACGATGACCGTCTTGTCCTTCAGCACCGACACGCTCTTCTCCCCGAAGCTCCGATCCTGTCAGAAGCGGCTGGGAAAGAGCAGACGCTCCCAGCCCGCCACAGCCAGCCGTTCCCGGAACGCCGCTGCTGTCGCTTCGTCGACCTGCGGTGTCGGCGGCACCAGCGGCCCTCCCGCCATCCCGATGACGTCCATCCAGCTCTTGATGAGCCCCATGGGATGGGCGGCCTTGTCATCCCACAAGACCTCGTAGATGCTCCGCCACACATCGCGGAGCGGCTCCAGCTCATCGCGGACGGCTCGAGCCGCCTCCACCTCGCCAGCCTCGGCCAGTCGCACGTAGTCGACGATGGGCTGCCGTTCGGGACTCTGAAGGAGATAGACGCTGGTCGAGCCCATCAGCACCCGCTGACCGTGGTGGACGGTCATGTCGAGCAGCTGATCCTCGAATGGGTAGGACACAACCACCTCTGAGCCGAACCTCTGCATGGCCTCGATCGTGTGCTGTGGGTCCTGGATCGCGTTCTTGAAGGCGCAGACATTCGGGATCCGAGCGATGCGCGCCATGGTGTCGTGCGTCATCGTGATGCCCGAGTGCGGGGTGTTGAACGCGACGACCGGGATGTCGACCCTGGCAGCCACGTACTCGATGTAGTCGTGGATAGCCTCCTGCGAAGAGGCCCACTCATAGGGGACCCAGAGGATGATCGCTTCCGCACCGATCGCTCGTGCGTGGAGGCTGAGCTCGATCGTCTCGGCCACGCTGTGATCTGACGTGTAGAAGGCGCACATCGCTCGATCACCCGTCGCTTCTGCGATCACCTCCATCACGCGCTTTCTCTGGCTGATGGTGAGGCCCCAGGCGTCGAGGAATCCGAACCCGACGCCGCTGGCTCCCGCAGCGATCACCCGCTCGACGTTGTGGACCACCCCTGCCTCATCGAGCCTGAAGTCAGGAGTGAACGGCACCGGCGGGCTCGCGAACAACCCCGTCAGGTGTGCCTGCGCCCACTCCTTGGCTTCGCGACGGCCGACCATGGCTCTCCGCTCCCTCCGCCCCGTCGAGGGCGGCGTCATTCTGCTGCACGGCCCCCGGGTCCTGCGCTACCGGCTGTAGCGGGCCTCGGCCTCGTAGTAGTCGTCGAAACCGACGCGGGTCCGGAGCTCCGCGAACGGCAGGAGGCCACCTGTGTGGTCCTCGCCCGCGCGCAGGAGAGCCAGCGTCTCGAGCATCGCCTGCATCGCGGACGACATACACGCCAGCGGATAGGCAGCGATGGCGAAGCCCATCTCCTCCAGCTCGGACGGCGGAAGGATCGGGGTCTGACCACCCTCGAGCATGTTGGCCACCGACGGCACCGGCACCTCGCGGCAGATCGTCCGCATCTCGTCCTTGGACATCGGCTCCTCGACGAACACGATGTCTGCGCCGATCTCGGCGAAGCGCTGCGCCCGGTCGATCGCCTCTGCGAGCCCAAGGTCGCGGCGAGCGTCGGTGCGGGCCTGGATCACGATGTCGGCACGCGACCTGGCTTCGACCGCCGCCCGAATCCGGTCGAATGCTTCTTCACGGTCGACCACCTCCTTGCCGCGTGTGCCCACACCGCTTCGGCGCTACCTGGTCCTCGATCATCACTCCGGCGCAGCCCGCCCTGGCGAAGCCCTCGACGGTGCGCTCCACGTTCAAGGGGTTGCCGTAGCCCGTGTCGCCGTCGACCATCATCGGGATGTCGATCGCGCCCAGTGCGTTGCGGGCCTGGCCCAGCACCTCGCCGTAGCTCATCAGGCCCACGTCAGGGGCGCCGATGCGACTCGCCGACGCGGCGAACCCCGACAGGAACGTCAGCTCGAAGCCCGACTGCTCGATCAGCTTCGCCGAGAGCGCATCGAACGCACACGGCATCATGATCGGCTCGCCGCGGGCGAGCAGCTCGCGCAGGCGGTCGGCCTGCTGGTTGGACACGGGCTCGGACGTCATCACCACACTCCAGGGACGGTGTGCGGCAGCCTACGTTGGGCGAAAGAGGGGGTTTCCATGCCGCTGTTGATCGACAGACAGGACCATGTCGCGACGCTGACGCTGAGTCGGCCACACGCCCGCAACGCCTGGGACGAGGACTACAACGAGGGACTCCAGTCGCTGCTGCCGGAGTTGGAGTCCGACCCCGACGTTCGGTGCGTGATCCTCACGGGCGACGAGGAAGGCCGGGCCTTCTCCGCCGGCGCCAACCTGGCCGACGAGGCCACACACACCGTTGCGTCACCCGCCGACTTCATCGAGCAGATTCCGACGTGGCAGCACTTCGCCGCCAACCTGATCAGCGATTTCGCCAAGCCGATCGTCGCTGCGGTCAACGGGCTCGCCATCGGCATCGGATCGATCGCGACGTACAGCTGCGACCTCATCGTCGCGTCGGAGCGCGCCGAGTGGCGTGCCCCGCAGGTGCAACTCGGGGTGATGCCGGCGTACGGCGGGTCGCCACGTCTCGCTCGCTGGGTGGGCAAGGGCAACGCGATGCGCGCTGCCCTGGGCTGGCCGATCGACGCCGCTGAAGCACACCGGATCGGGCTCGCGCAGTGGGTGGCACCGCACGGCGAGCTCATGGACCGGGCACACGAGGTCGCGGGCCGCATCGCCGCACTACCACCGCTCGCGACACGCCTCGCCAAGGAGTCCCTCAACAAAGGCATGGACATCGCCAACATCAAGGACGCTTCGCAGGCTGACATCTACCGGTTCGCCGCGCTCAGCCAGACGGAGGACTCCATCGACGCCCATCGAGCCTGGCGCGAACGGCGAGAGCCAGACGTTCGAGGGAGGTGATCCGTCCGACGCCCGTCAGCTGGAAGCCGATCGCTATCGATCTCCCGTGTTCACGAGCTTGGTTCTCCCTCCACATTCGCCGCAACGAGCGTCATCATCTCGCGGGCGACCATGGGAGCGGCGTTCTGGTTCTGCCCGGTGACGAGGTTCCCGTCGACCACCCAATGATTGGCGAGAGGATCGCGGAATCGAGTGCTGCTCTCGAAGAGAGCCCCTACCCGTCTCAGCTCCGCCTCGGGATGCATCGGCGTCGACTCGATGCCGAGCTCCCGAACCTGCTTATCGGTGACGGCTGTGAGGCGTCGCCCCTCGACGAGAGGCCGGCCGTCGCTGTCGGTCGCGCCCAGCATCCCCAACGGGCCGTGACACACCCCGCCGATCACGCGGCCGGCCGCGGTGATCTTGCCGGCCATATCCTCCGACACGCCCAGGTCGAAGGCCGCGCCCCAGCCACCGGCGATGTAGACGATGTCGTAGCGGGCCATGTCGAGACCGCCGACCGCGAGTGACTCGGTCACCTTGGCGCGCAGCTCGTCATCCGCGAGGAACCGGTCGTCGGCCTCGGTGCGGATCGCCGGTTTGAGCGATTGCGGGTCGACGGGAATCACCCCACCGTTCGGGCTCGCGACGTCGACCTCCATCCCCGCGTCGAGGAATGCGTAGTACGGAACCGTCATCTCGCTCGCGAACACGCCGGTGGCCTTGCCGATGTCGAGCACTCCGTGGTTGGTCGCGATGACCAGCGCGCGGGTGCCATGGAGGTCGACACCACTCTCAACGGGGTCATCGGGGTGCATGCCGAGTCGTTGCAGGACTCGTCGCGCCAAGCGAGCGGGCGGGGGTGGCTTCTTCGTCATCGGTCCTCCGGCCGGTGTGCGCGACGCGCAGGGCCAACCTCGGTTGCGAGCGGGAATCGACCTGGAACGCTCGTCTGACAGGCGGTCTGTGAGGTGCTCGAACACCGGCTGGGCCTCGATGTCGCGCCACTGGTTGTTCGCCTCGGCCGGGTCGA
>CAYUBX010000096.1:0-659 GCA_964443165.1 uncultured Acidimicrobiales bacterium | reverse complement strand
CCCATTGATCGGGGAGCGGTTCGGCGCGGTAGCGCATCCCGGCGGGTCCGTTGGCGGCGAGGTGCCGAACTCCGGGCTCGGTCCAGGTGGCGGGGTCGTCGAAGCTGCGGGCGATCTTCCACAGATGCCCTCCGCCACCGGAGGCATCACTTTCTTTCACCCGGACGACGAGTCCCTCGTGGTTGGCCGCGACATCGGCGGGAACCTGGATGCGCAGTGGCAGCGGCGGGTTGTCGCCTCGGCCGAGGCGTCGGGCGAGGCCGCTGGCTCCCGAGTCACCTTCGGGCATGTTGTCCCTGGTGAGCAGATAGACGGACCGGTCGCGGTCGGCTTCCTCGCCGTCGACGACCGGAAGGAGGTTGCGGCCGGGAAGCGGATGCACCTCGGTAAACGATTGACGCAGCTCGGCGGCGATCGCCTCGCGGTCGATGCCGGCTGCGGCCAGCAAGGTGGGAACCAGGTCGCCGTGGGAGGTGGGTGCCTCCGTCACCGTGCGGGGGGCGCTGGGCTGGGTGCCGACCCGGGCGACCGCGAACGGGACGCGGGTCGCCTCGTCGTAGAGGTTGAACCACTTCTGGTGCAGTCCACCGTGGGCGCCCAGAAGCTCGCCGTGATCGGCCGTCCGCACGATCACGGCCTCGTCGGAGCCTCCCACCGTC
>CAYUBX010000095.1:0-8371 GCA_964443165.1 uncultured Acidimicrobiales bacterium | reverse complement strand
GTGGGGCCAACGCCGCGGCTTCGACAGCCTCGTCCAGACAGCGTCGGGAATCGGAGCTGCAGGGGCGGCCGCCGCGGGCGTGGAGGGCACACGACCGTTGCCCTGCCAAGCGCTCGACCACGGCACCGGGTGGCTGTTGGCCGCCGCCACCATGACGGCTGTGGCCAAACAGCGCAGCGCCGGAGGGACCTGGATGGTCAGAGGGTCGCTGGCCCAGACGGGTCGGTTCCTGACCGAGCTCGGCACCGTGGATCACATCGACCACCCTGGGCCGACCGACGAGGACGACGCGGCGTACCTCACCGACGCCACTTCACCCTTCGGTCGCCTGACGCACGTGCGTCCACTGGGGCGCTTGGACGGGCCGACCGTCTACGACTCGGGGTCGGTACCGGTCGGCACCGATCCGCCTGTCTGGCGGACGTGAGAGTGCCGCTCAGCTCCTGAGGTGTTCGGGCCGGGGGTCCGCGAGACGTCCGAGCGGTGACTGCGCCCGAAGGCCGCCGTCCACCACGATCGCCTCGCCGGACACGAATGTCGACTCGTCGCTCGCGAGCCACAGCGCCGCGTTGGCGATCTCCTCGGGTTGGCCGAGTCGCGGTAGGGCGTGAGCGCGGATGTTGAGCTCGCGATTGGCGGGGTTCTCCATCATCCGCTTGACCGGAGGCGTCTCGATCGTTCCGGGGCAGATGGCGTTGACCCGCACGCCGTCCGGCGCGTGGTCGGTGCTGAGCGCGCGGGTCAGGTTGATGACAGCGCCCTTGCTCGCGGCGTAGACCACCGCTCCACCGTCCCCGTGCAGACCCGAAATCGAGGCCGTGTTGATGATCGAACCACCACCACGCTCGATCATGTGCGGCACCGCGTACTTCGCGCCGAGGTACACCGAGCGCACGTTGACGCCCATGACGAGATCCCAGTCCTCCGGAGCCAGCTCGACGGCCGTTCCCGGTCGAAGCGTGCCCGCGTTGGAGAAGAGAACGTCCAGCCCGCCGTACTCCGAGACGCATGCCTCGACGAGCGAAGCGACGTCCTCCGCCTTCGACACATCGACCTCACGCGCGATCGCGTGCCCACCCACGTCGTTGATCTCGGTCGCCACGGCCTCGGCCTTGCGGCCGCGCAGGTCGGCGACGACCACCGCGGCCCCTTCTGCCGCGAATCGCTTGGCGCTGGCCTCGCCGATCCCTGAACCCGCTCCGGTCACGATGGCGATCTTGTTCTCGAGCTGCATCGGTCCTCCCCGTCGGGCCGGAATCTAGCGAAGTAGCCTCACGCCCGACCGAGGACCCGCCGGGGCGGGATCTGCACGAGGGGAGGCACCCATGCCCAGCGAGGCCTACGAGAAGCTGCGAGCCGCGATGGCGAGGAACGCGGAGGGCGCACCCCACGACCCGGCATCCATGCGCAAGGGAATGGAGCTCACAGCGCTGCCCCTGCCGGACGGCGTGACCGGCGAGCTCGTCGACGCCAACGGCGTGACGTGCGAATGGCAGGTGCCCGAGGGAGCCGGCACGGGAGTGATCCTGTACGTGCACGGCGGCGGCTACATCGCCGGTTCGATCGCCAGCCATCGAAACGTCACCGGTCACCTCGCGAAGGCATCGGGCTGTCGCGTGCTGTCCGTCGAGTACCGCCTGGCCCCTGAGAACCCCCACCCCGCTGCCGTCGAGGACGCGCTGGCGGCGTACCAGTACCTCCTCGATCAGGACATCTCCCCTGCCTCGATCGCGATCAGCGGCGACAGCGCCGGTGGTGGTCTCTGTGTCGCGACGCAACTCGCGATCAAACAGACCGGACTGCCGCTCCCTGCGGCGTCGGTTCCGATCAGCCCCTGGGCGGACATGTCGGGCGCGGGAGAGAGCTACACCACGCGGGCCGACGTCGACCCGGTCATCCGGCCCGAGATGATGGCCGACATGGTCCGGTACTTCCTCGGCCCCGCCGGTGATCCATCCGATCCGTTGGCGTCGCCCATCGAGGGTGATCTGTCCGACCTTCCACCGATGCTCATCCAGGTCGGCGACCACGAGGTGCTGCTGTCCGACAGCGAGACGCTGGCCGCTCGCGCCCAGGCCGCAGGGGTCGAGATGACGCTTCGGGCCTGGCCGGAGATGATTCACGTCTGGCACGTGCTGGCCGGAATGTGCGACGAGGCCGACGCTGCCATCGCCGAAGCGGCGGGCTTCATCACCTCTCACCTCGCATAGGGCTGTCTTCATGTCTCCACGATGGACGGGATCCCGGAGCTGAAGTTCGCCCAGGCCCGCGCGGTCAACGGCATCGAGGTGCTCGGCCCGCCGCCGGCCTCGTTGGACTGACGAGTCCGAGGAGGTGCCGCGGCCTACGGAATCGCGCCCTCGTTCTTGAGGGCCTCGATCCGGTCCCAGTCGACACCCAGTTCCATGAGAACGAGCTCGGTGTGTTGGCCGAGTTCGGGGACCGGGTCGCGCACCTCCCAGGCAGCCCTCGAGAAGTCGACGGGCGTCGCGACCATCTCGACGGTCCGGCCGTCGGGTGTGGGTACCTCCACCCAGCAACCGGCAGCGAGCGCCTGGGGATCGGAGCGAAACTCGAGGGTGGACTGCACTGGCGCCCACCAGACGTTCTCGGCGTCGAAGATCTCGCCCCACTCGGCCCGCGTCTTGGTCGCGATGACGACGTCCATCTCGTCGACGAGTGTCGCGGCATTCGCAAGGCGATCCTCGATCCCCGCGAACCGTGGATCCTCCGCCCATTGCGAACGGTCGAGGGCGCGGATCACGTCGGGCCAATGACGTTCGCCCTCGAGCCCGAGCATCCAGAACCACTCGCCGTCCGAACAGCGGTAGCAGTTGATGAGCGGGTTCGGTGGGCCCTGGCGGCTCCACGCAACGGTGTCCCCGCCGGTCGCGGCAGTGACGTTGTGATCCCAGCCGAGCATGTAGGCACCGAGCCGGATCAGCGAGGCCTCCACGAGCTGCCCTTCTCCCGTCCGCTCGCGATGGAACAGGGCCGCCGACACCCCGGCCGCAGCCGACAGCCCGGTCATGTGGTCGCCCATGCCCCCGCGCTGGTAGGGCAGCGGGGCTCCTTCGGGCGTCAAGGATCTGGCGATGCCCGCCCGCGACCAGAACGCGCCCACGTCGTACGCCTGTCTGTCGCGCTCCTCGCCGCGGAGTGACAGGCCGGTCACGCTCGCGTAGACGAGGCGCGGGTACCTCTGACCGAGGGTCGCGTAGTCGAGGCCGAGGCGCTCGAGACCACCGGGCCGGAAGTTGGTGAGGAACACGTCAGCGTCCGCCAACAGCTCGTGCATCACGGCAATGCCGCCCTCGGTACCGAGGTCGAGCGCGACCGATCGCTTACCCCGGTTGTCGAGATCGAAGGGCGGGTTGCCCTCGGGATACAGCCACTCGAGCGAGCGGAACGGATCACCGGTGTGTGCCTCCACCTTGATCACATCGGCACCCCAGTCCGCGAGGATCCCACCGCACGCAGGGCCGGCGACCCAGAGGCCCAGCTCGACCACCCGAACATCCTCCATCGGTCCCGACACCCGCTGCCCCCTCTCGCGACAGCCGGATCGTAGCCACGCCCCTTCCGAACCTGCGGCTCGAACGGTCACTGCTACCTTCGGACGAGTGCCAGGTGCACTCCCCCGCCTCACCGTCGGACTGCCCGTCTACAACGGCGCCGGCTACCTCGACGCGACGTTGAAGGCCCTCCGAGCCCAGTCCTTCGACGACTTCGAGCTCTTCGTCGCCGACAACGCGAGCACAGACGCGACCCGAGAGATCGTCGAGAGCCACCGCGCCGACGACCCCCGGATCACCCTCGACATCGCCACCGAGAACCGAGGCGCCGCATACAACTGGAACCGCTGCTACGCCCGAGCACGCACCGAATACTTCACCTGGGCGTGCGCCGATGACATCCCGCTCTCGGGAAAGTACAGCGCCTGTATCGAGCTTCTCGACACCGCAGGCCCGGCCGCCGCGCTCGCCTACACCGGGACCGAGCTCATCGACGGAAGCGACGACATCACCGGCGGCTACAAGGACCTCGGTCCCCTGGACGACCCGACCCCGGCCGGCCGCCTCCAGCGCATCGTCCGCGACCTCCATCTCGTCCACCCGCTCTTCGGTGTCATTCGGACGGACGTCCTCAAGAACACGGCGGGCCTGGGGGCATACAAGAGGGCCGACACGGTGCTCCTCGGCGAGCTAGCGATGAGGGGCGACTTCCTGTTCGATCCGAGCGTGCATTTCCAGCGTCGAATGCACGCCGAGGTCTCGATGCAGGGATCCGACACCGAGATCGCCGCCCTCTACACCGGACGGGCCGACGCGGGGCCGCTTCTCCCCAACGCCCGGGTCCTGCGAGGTCATGTCGCCGCGATCTGGCGGGCACCGCTGACGGTGGGCCAGCGGATCCAGTGCCTGCGAACCCTTCGCCGCTGGCGCTACCGCAGGCCGTTCGCCAAGGAGATGGTGCGGGCACCTCTGACGCTTCCGAGTCGGGCGGTGGCATCCGTCAGGCGTCGAGGCGCCTGAAGCCGTCCGGCCCGCCGATCACGAAGTCGCGAGCCTGAGCCCCGCGAGCGATCGCGCCCACCGCGGCGATCTGGCGCGCCGCGTCCTCGTCGACGATCTCCTCCGGACCGATCGTTCGACGAACGGCCGCATCGATCCATTCGGCCGGATCCGACGGGACCACCGGGCTGTCCGACCCAAATGTGGTGGGGATGCCCCGTTCGGTCAGGGATCGAAGCGGCCACAACCACGTCTGCTCGACAGCGCTCAGCTGAGCGCTGTACTTGGTCTCGCGCCGGGTGACGAACGACGGTTGCGTGCAGACAGCGTGCCCGTCGGCCGCGACGCGATCCAGCTGCTCAGGCAGCGCCAGGGCGCAGTGCTCGATGCGGTCACTGCCCGAGGGCGCCTCGCCGAGTGCGTCCAGGGTGACGTGGAGCGTGTCGACATCCATGACATGAACGGCAACCGGAAAGCCGGCACCCCGAGCGGCGTGCATCCGAGGGATGAGGCTCTCGTCATCAGTCACGTCTGGCATGACCTTGGCATGGCCGATCAGCACCCCGTCCACCGACTCTCCTGGGCCTCGCCCCTCGAGCGAGCCGATGCACTCGGCGCCGACCATGGCGACCAGGTCCGGCCCGCCGCCATGACACAGTTGCGCGAGGAACTCGAGCGCTGCGGCGTCGTTGGTGTGCGTCGTGTCGGTGCACCGCACCACGCCGCGGATGGCCATGTCGTCCAGCACGGCGCGCGCTGACATCGCCAGCCGGTCAGGGCCGAGACGCGGTACCCCGGCCAGCAACTCGTGACCCTCGACGAGCACGCCGTCGCGCGGACCGTCGCCCAATGCATCGAGCGCAGCACTGTTGAGGACGGCCACATGGCCGCTGCGGTGATGCAGCACCGTCGGCCGACCAGCTGTCACGGCGTCCAGCTCGCCACGACTCGGGTGGCGGAGATCGCTGAGGAGGGCGTCGTCGTACCCCCAGACGCGAAGCCACCCCTCTCCACTCCCGCTATGGGACCCGACGATTGCGAGCAGCTGGTCGATCGAGTCGACAGCGCTCACGTCGATCGACATGCGGGCGGCCGCGGTGGCGAGCAGATGGACGTGATCGTCCAGGTAGCCCGGCTGCAGCGACTCTGTGTCGTCGAGCGAGATGACCTGTGCATCGAGGTCGCCGTCGATATCGAGATCGGCGACGACTCCGTTCTCGATGAGCACCGACGACGCGTCGGGGCGCGCTGGGTCGAGCGTCAGGATCCGGCCCCGGACGAGAAGCCGGCCCCTCACGTGCCGTTCGGGTGTCTCAGATGCCGAGCTCTTCGAGCAGCGGGATCAGATCCCGGCGCAGGAGCTTGCCGGTCGACGTGCGGGGCAGCTCATCCATCAGGTAAACGGCCTCCGGACGCTTGAACGGCGCGAGCTTCTCTCGAGCGTGAGCCACGAGGTCGTCGCCGGTGGTTCCGCTGCCCTCGCGGACGACGGCCGCCGCGACGACTCGCTCTCCCCACTCTTCGCTGGCCACGCCCACCACGGCTGCTTCCAGGACGGAGGGGTGCTCGTAGAGCACGTCCTCGACCTCGTCGGGCGACACGTTCTCGCCACCGCGGATGATCATGTCGCCGGTGCGGCCGCCGAGGAAGAGGTAGTCGTCCTCGTCGAGGTAACCCAGGTCACCCGTGTGCACCCAGCCCTCGTCGTCGACGGTGACGCGGGTCTTCTCCTCGTTGCCCCAGTAGCCATCCATCGCGCGGAAGGTGCGGAGCTGGACCTCGCCGAGAACCCCGAGCTCGCAGACGCTGCCGTCTTCGGCGATCACCCTCACCTCGACATCGTCGAGGACCTGCCCGACGGAACTCAGCCGCTTGAGCTTCAGCGCCTGCTGCGCTTCGTCGCCATCGATCGTGTGGTCGTCGGGGTCGAGAACCGCCACGGTCGAAGTGGTCTCGGTCTGGCCGTACGCTCCGGCAAAGGAGACGTTGGCCGGGAACTCGCCGATCGCCCGGCGGATCACCGACGGCGGCATCGGTGCGGCGCCGTAGGTGATGGCTTCGATGCCGGTGAAGGCATCGGCCGAGAAGTTGGGGGCCTCCATCACCCGAGCAAGCATCGTCGGGACCAAGAACGCGTGTGTCACCGCGTGACGCTGGACGCAGTCGATCCACGCCGAGGCTTCGAACTGCGGCAGGAGCACCACAACCCGCCCCGAGTAGAGCGCATTGAGCATCGAGGTGAGGCCGGCGATGTGATACAGCGGCGCCGCCAGCGCCATGCGACCCATGTCCTCGCCGGTCGCGGCGTCGTTGGTGCCCATGACGTAGCCGGTGATGGCGCCGTTGGTGAGCTTCACGCCCTTCGGGAGCGAGGTGGTGCCCGAGGTGTACAGCAGCGAGCACAGCCCGTCGGGATCGACGTCCTCGGGGAAGGGAAGCTCGAAGGCCTCGTCGCGGGCTGCGGCGAACGAGTCCGCCTGGTCCAGCATGTACACGTGCTCCACCGAGTCGGGCCGGTTGTCGGCCACCAGATCGGCGTAGCGGCTCTCGGAGAACAGGACCTTGATGCCACTGTCGGCCATCAGGTGAGCGGTCTCCTCGGCACCGGCGCGGAAGTTCATCGGCACGACGGTGGCGCCGACGAACGCTGCACCGAAGATCGCCTCGACGCACTCGACGCTGTTGGTCGCGAAGATGCCGACCCGGTCGCCGACCTCGACGCCGAGCGTCGTGAGCAGACCAGCGACCTTGCTCACGTTTTCGAGCAGCTCTTCGTAGGTGACGTGGCGCGCCTCGCCACCACCCGACTCCGTGGAGGTGTCGATGAGGATCGTTTGCTCGCCTGCGATCGACGCAGGCATAAACAGCAGCATTCCGAGGTTCACGTTCGGGCCCCCTGTGGTCCAGCGAGATGATCGCAGGAGCTACCCAGGGCGCGCCAGCTTGAAGCAGACTTCCCGGACACGAGGAGGAAAAATGAGCGAAGAGAGCAGTGAGCAGGCGGTCCTGGTGGAGCGGCGGGACCGGGTGATGATCATCACCCTCAACCGTCCCGAAGCGATGAACTCCATCAACGGGGCGCTGTCACACGGGCTGTGGAACGCCGTACAGGAACTCAACGACGACCCTGGTCTCACGGCCGGCGTCATCACCGGCAACGGTCGCGGGTTCTCGGCGGGCATGGACCTCAAGGCGTTCGCCCGCGGCGAGGACATCGGTCCGCTGCAGAACTTCATCCGAGGTGGCTCGACGAAGCCCCTCATCGCCGCGATCGAAGGATTCGCGCTCGCGGGCGGCTGCGAGATCGCCCTGACCTGCGACCTGCTGGTGGCCTCGAAGGGCGCCAAGATCGGCATCCGCGAGGTCAAGGTGGGCTTGTTCGCGGGCGCGGGAGGTGTCTTCCGCCTTCCCGCCAGGGTCGGGTACACGAAGGCCATGGAGATGGCGATCACCGGCGAGCACATCCTCGCCGAGGAGGCCCTCGAGGTCGGGATGCTGAGCGAACTCACGGAGCCTGGCGGCGCCCTCGATGCCGCCATCGCGTGGGCGGAGCGTGTCGCGGAGAACGCACCGCTCGCGGTCGCCGCATCCAAGGCCCTCGTTCGAGCCGCCGCCCAGGGCTACGACGAGGACGAGCTGTGGGAGATCCAGAAGCCTCACTCCAAAGTGGTGTTCAGCTCCAACGATGCCAAGGAGGGCCCCAAGGCCTTCGCCGAGAAGCGGGCCCCCAACTGGACCGGCACCTGAGCCAGTCCAGACGAGCGAGCGCAGCGATTGACAGTTGAGTCACTTCGGTGTCAGACACCGAAGTGACTCAACTTCTCAGGGAGCCGGGTCGACCCGGTCAGCGGTGTCTG
>CAYUBX010000094.1:0-8400 GCA_964443165.1 uncultured Acidimicrobiales bacterium | reverse complement strand
CGCGAGGCGGGTGCTATCTCTGGGTTCCGGCTCCCGAGGGCGACGCATGGGCGTTCACCCGACGGTTGATCTCCGAGGCCGGCGCGCTGGTGAGCCCTGGCGAGTTCTACGGCCAGGCCGGCATCGGGCACGTCCGCATCGCGGTGGTCCAACCCGACGAGCAGATCGCGCTGGTCGAGAAACGTCTCGGGCTCGTCTGACCCACCCGCCCGTCGATGACGGGATGAAGCTGAAGGCGGCGATCCGCTGGGAGTCTCAGCTCCACACGAGAGGCGCCTCGTTCTGACCCGAGACCAAGATGTCCGTCCGCCCGGTTTCAACCGACCAGCCCTCCGAAGCACAGGGGCCACCAGTTTCGGGTGCGCTCGACCGGCTCGTCGGGCGCAACATCACCCAGGAGTTCGATCGGGGGCTCACTCCCGCCGGGCCCGGACACGCAGTGGTCGCTCATCCTGCATCCGCCAGCTGCCACCGCGAGTCGCCCATTCCGTAGTCTCGACCGGGTGATCGACCTCCTGGATCTGGCCGCTGAGCTCGTCGACATCCCGTCGGAGAGCCACGACGAGACCGCCATCGCCGACCACGTCGAGACGCGTCTGCGAGCCGCAGATCACATACGGGTGGAACGGGTCGGGGACAACCTCGTCGCCCGCACGGATCTCGGACGACCGCATCGGCTGCTCATCGCGGGACACCTCGACACGGTTCCTGCCCACGGCAACCTCGGGGCGCGCGTCGAGGGTGACCGTCTCTACGGGCTCGGTGCCTGCGACATGAAGGGTGGGCTAGCCGCGCAGCTCGCGGCCGCCGAGACGGTGACCGACCCGGCCATCGACGTCACGTACGTGTTCTACGTCTGCGAAGAGGTTGCGGCGGAGTACTCGGGCCTCATGCACCTCTTCCGGGAGCGGCCCGCCCTGGTGCGCGGCGACGTGGCTCTCTTGGGCGAGCCGACCTCCGCCGCGATCGAAGCCGGTTGCCAGGGAACACTGCGGGCGCGTATCACCTACTCGGGCGAGCGAGCTCACACGGCCCGTCCCTGGAAGGGCCGCAACGCGATCCACCGTCTCGGCGATGTGCTCACCCGGCTCTCGAGCTACGAGGGGCGCAGGCCGGTGATCGACGGCTGCGAGTACCGCGAGGCGATCCAGGCGGTCTTCGTCGAAGGGGGCATCGCGGGCAACGTGGTGCCAGACGAGGCCGTTCTGACCGCCAACCTCCGCTACGCGCCCGACCGGTCACCCGATCAGGCCGAGGCGCACCTTCGAGAGCAGATCGGGGAGTGCGACGGTTTCGACGTCGTCGACCACGCGATCGCCGCAGCGCCCTCGTTGACCCACCCGCTTCTCGCCGCGCTCGCCCGCCGCAACAGCCTCGATGTGAGAGCCAAGCTCGGGTGGACCGACGTGGCGCGATTCGCCGAGCACGGCATCCCTGCAACCAACTTCGGCGCCGGTGATGCGTCCATCGCTCACACCAAGGACGAGTTCGTGGAGCGCGCGGAGATCGAGGCGGTTCATGCCGCGCTCGTGGATCTCCTGAACAACGGAGCGTGAGCCGCCAACGCTCCCTACACTGCCGAGCGACCACCCCTCAGAGGAGACTGCAGTGAGCTTGAGCGTCGGCGACGAAGCACCAGATTTCGAACTTTCCAACGAGGAGAACCAGCCCGTCAAGCTGTCGGATTTCCGCGGCGAGAAGGCTGTCGCGATCGTCTTCGTGCCCTTCGCGTTCACCGGCGTGTGCCAGGGCGAGTTCTGCGAGCTCAGCGACAACATCGCCGACTTCGAGGCCAAAGACGTCCAGGTCCTGGGCATCACCTGCGACCGGCCGTTCAGCCTCGCCGCGTGGAAGGCCGACCAGGGCTTCGGTTTCCCGCTTCTGTCCGACGGCTGGCCGCACGGAGCCACCGCCACCGCGTACGGCTGCTTCAACGAGCAGCTCGGCTGCGCGATGCGCAAGACGGTGATCGTCGACAAGGACGGCAAGATCGCTGCGATCTTCGAGTCCGCCGATCTCCGTACCCCGCGTGAGAAGGCCGAGTACGACTCGGTCCTCGCAGGGCTCTAGTCGGCGACGCGCTCCAGCAGCGCGTCCAGGACGATGGCAACGCCGTCGTCGATGTTGGTCTCGGTGACCTCGTCGGCGGCGGCTTTCGCCGTGTCGTGGGCGTTGCCGACCGCTACGCCCCATCCCGCCCACTCCAACATGGCCACGTCATTGGGCATGTCGCCGAACGCGATGACCTGGTCGGGCCTGACACCACTGTCGGCGCAGAGCCGCCGAAGCCCGAACGCCTTGTCGACTCCGGGCGGCATCAGCTCGATGAACGCGAGCCCGGCGTGGGTCGGGTTGGCTCGCTCTCCGGTGATCTCCTGAATCCTCACGAGTGCCTCGTCCGGGGTGTGGTCGGGCAGCGCGACGAGGAGCTTGTGCACACGGTGGTCGAGGTAGTCGCGCAGGTCGTCGATGGCGTCACGCGGCTCCCGGCCGGCCACTTCGAACCAGCGATGGTCTGCGGCGAACTCGTCGCCGAGTTCGGCGCAGAAACCGGCGTCCGGAAGACCCCGCCGAAGGTCGTCGAGCACGGAGAACGCCACGTCGAGATCAAGAGTGGCGAACTGAGTGACATCACCGCTGAGCGGGTCGTAGCCGACGGCGCCATTGGCGCAGATCAGGCGGGTTGGAATACCCGTCTGCTCGAGCACCCGTTCGCAGAAGCGAGGCGGCCTCCCGGTGATCACCACGAAGTCGAGGTGGCTTTCCGCGAGCCGCTCAAGCGTCTCCCGGGTTCTGCCCGAGATCTCGCGGTCGTGTCCGAGCAGCGTTCCGTCGAAGTCGGTTGCGACAAGGGCCAGCTGTTCGGCGTGGGGTCGGGTCACAGGCCGTACCGCGCCGGCTCTGTGCGGAACCACTCACCGATCGTCTCGCCGATCATGATTGACGTCGGGTTGGTGTTGGCGCGCGGCACGGTGGGCATGATCGACGCGTCGGCGACCACCAGCCCGTCGATCGCGTGGCAGCGTCCGTACTGGTCGACGACGGCGGTCGGGTCGTCGGACGGGCCCATGTGCGCCGTGGCACAGGGGTGGTAGCCGGAGGCGGCGAATCGACGCAGCAGAGCGATGATGTCGTCGCGCGACGTGGCCCGGTCGGGAGACGGGAACACGATCTCGTCGGTGAGCTCGGCGAGTGGCCCGACCTCGGTGAATCGGAGCGAGTCCTCGAAGCAGTCGGCGAGGCGCTCGACGTCGCGCTGGTTCTCGCAGAAGTGTGGGGCGATGTGCGGCGCAGCGAAGGGATCCTTCGACGGGTAGACCAGTTCGCCGACGCCGTCCACCTGCTCGAGGACTGCGGCGACGCCGAAGTAGGGATCGTTGACCCGCCCGACGAAGGTGAGCTGTTCGATCTGGAGATCCATGCGGTCCTGGCCGTCCGGCGAGGTGTAGCGGAGGATCGTCTGGATGATCGGCTGATCTCGTTCGACGAGGGACGGGTCGGTGGGTCGGCACATCACGAAGAGGGCCGGGTGGTCTGACAGGTGGTTGCCCACCCCGGACATGTCGGCCTGCACCGCGACGCCGATGCGGTCGAGGTCGGCCTTGGGGCCGACGCCGCTGCGCAGCAGGACGCCGGGGCTGTGGATCGCTCCGGCGGCGAGCACGACGCACCGGGCGTCGAACCGGTGGCGCTGGCCCGAGCTGTCGATCGCCTCCACGCCGATGGCCCGCCCGTTCTCGATGACGACCCGATCCGTGTGCAGCCCGCCCTCGATGGTCAGGTTCGGACGCAGGCGCGCGGGCGCCAGGTAGGCACTCGCCGTGGATACCCGCAACTGACCCAACTTGTTCATCGGCTGAGGACCCGAACCCCACGCGTCCGGGTCGTTCTGATCGGGACAGTCCGGGTAACCGAGCTCCTCGGCCGTGGCGAGGAACGCCTGGTGGAGAACCGTGAGCTCGTCGTGGGGGTAGCGGCGCACTGTGATCGGACCGGCGTCGCCGTGATGGTCGGCACCACCGAAGTCGAGATCGCGTTCGAGGCGCTTGTACGTCCGCAGCACGTTGGGCCACGCCCACTCCGGGTTGCCGCGATCGGCCCAGTCGTCGTAGTCCTCGGGGACACCTCGGAGAAAGATGCACGTGTTGACGGCGCTCGACCCGCCGGTGACCCGGCCCCGCGGCAGCGGCTGGCCCGGGCGCTGCTCCGTGGGCGAGTACTCGAGGCCCCAGTCGTGCTTCAGGAGCGAGTTCTGGTGTCCGTCGCGAAGGTCCTCGGGGGTGGCGTCGATCGCCGCGTAGTCCGGCCCTGCCTCGATGAGGAGAATGGACCGATTGGGGTCCTCGCTCGCTCGGGCGGCGAGCGGCGCGCCGCTTGCGCCCGCGCCCACCACGACCACGTCGTATCGCTCTCGGCCCGTCACAGCCGTCGACGGTAGTGCGCCGTCCTCGTCGTGGCGGCCGGAACCACGGTGCCGCAATACGCTGCAGCGGCATGGCTGACCTGGTGATCCGCAACACAACCATCGTCGACGGGACCGGAGAGCCCCGCTACGGCGGTGACCTGGCCGTCACGGATGGTCGGATCTCCGCCGTGGGTGAGGTCGCGGACTCTGCAGCGGAGACCATCGACGCCGAGGGCCTCGTCCTCGCCCCTGGGTTCGTCGACGTCCACACCCACGACGATGGCGCCCTCCTGCAGCACCCGGGGATGGAGTTCAAGGTCAGCCAGGGCTGCACGAGCGTCGTGGTCGGCAATTGCGGGTTCTCGGCCATCCCGGCCGTGGAGGGAAGTCGCACGCTCGACCTGTCGGCGATTCCCGCCGAATGGACGGATCTCGACGGGTATCGCGCAGCGGTCGACGGCACCGGTTGCGCGGTCAACTCGATCATGCTCGTGGGGCACAACACGGTCCGCCACCTCGTCATGAAGGGCGAACGCCGCGCACCCACGCAATCGGAGATGGACGAGATGCGTGGCCACGTCGACCGCGCGATGTCGCAGGGAGCGTGCGGATTCTCGAGCGGGCTTGTTTACCGCCCTGGCCGGTGGGCCGAAACGGAGGAGCTGACCGAACTCGCAGCCGTCGCTGCGCCGTACGGCGGGATCTATGCGACGCACATGCGGAACGAGC
Organism: uncultured Acidimicrobiales bacterium; assembly: GCA_964443165.1. Taxonomy (GTDB): domain Bacteria; phylum Actinomycetota; class Acidimicrobiia; order Acidimicrobiales; family Poriferisodalaceae; genus JAYPWI01. The sequence goes on along the minus strand of CAYUBX010000094.1, from coordinate 3,266 downwards.
GGGACAAGTTGATCCAATCCGTCGACGAGGCGCTGCGGATCAGTGGGGACGCCGGTGTGGCGTTGCAGATCAGCCACCACAAGGCCGCCGGCGAGAGGAACTTCGGCATGGTCGCCGAGTCGCTCGCCCACATCGATCGCGCGGTCGAGGCGGGCGCGGACGTCACGCTCGACGTGTACCCGTACACGGCCGGAAGCGGGCCGATGATCCAGTACTTCGACCTGTCCGACCCCGACCCCGAACTGGCCAAGGCGATCCAGCTCGCCTCCTGTCCCGCCTTCAAGGAGTACGAGGGTCGCATGCTGGTGGACATTGCCACCGAGCTCCAGATCACGCCGTCGGAGGCTGTCGTTCACGTGCTGACGGCACCGGAGGGCGACAAGACGATCTGTATCCAACACATCATGGACGAGGGTGACGTCGTCTCGAACCTGCAGCATCCGCTCGTGATGGTGGGTTCGGACGGTCTGCCCGACCTCGAGGGGCGACCGCATCCTCGGCTGTTCGGCACCTTCCCCAGGGTGCTCGGCAAGTACGTGCGCCAAGAGGGGGTCCTCGGCCTGGAGCAGGCCGTCCGGCGGATGACCTCGCTGTCCTGCGACGTGCACGGCCTCACCGACCGCGGCCGGCTGGTCGAGGGAGCGTGGGCGGACCTCGTCCTGTTCGACCCCGACACGGTGATCGACGCCGCGACCTACGAGGACCCCAAGGTGGAGTCGGTGGGGATCCGCAACGTGTGGGTCAACGGGCAGCCGGCCTTCGACGGTGGGGTCCACACCGGTTCGCGGGCAGGCCGCATGCTCCGGTACCGCGAGTAGAGCGACGCGTCAGCGGCGGACGGCGAGGTCGACGGGCGACGGCATCCCCGCTGGGTCCGCTCCGCGGTAGAACGCGTCGCCAAAGGTGAAAACGCCGCCGTCGTCGATCAGCGCGTAGTAGCCGCCGCCGCCGGCGGTCGGACGGAGTTCGATCGCGTTCGGCGGCTGGCAGAGACCCACGCCGGGGACGCTGCCCCAGAATGGAACGCCGAAGCTGAAGACGCCGCCGTCCTGACCGAGCAGCCAGTAGCCGCTCCCATCGGGATGCACCGCCATCGAGATGACCGGGGCGTTGAGGGTGAGGTTGCCGGTGGAGCCGTGGTAGCCAGCACTTCCGAACGTGAAGACGCCGCCGTCTTGGGCGAGGAGCCAGTACCCGTTGCCGTCCGCGGTGGGAGCCATCGCGACCACAGGTGCGTTCAGGACCAGGTTGCCGGTGGAGCCGTGGTTGTTTGCGGCGCCGAAGGTGAAGACGCCGCCGTCCTGGCCGAGGAGCCAGTACCCGTTGCCCGATGGTGTCGCCGCCATCGAGATGATCGGCGAGTTGAGCGGGACGCCCTCCATCGATCCGTGGTCGACGGCGTCGCCGAAGGCTCCGATTCCACCGGCGCTGTCGAGAATCCAGTAGCCGTTGCCAGTGTTGGTCTCGGTGAGGGCCACGGCGATTCGTCCCTGGGGGAGCGATCCCGATACGTCGCCGAAGTGCGGCGCGTCACCGAAGTTCTGCACGCGCCCGTCGGCGCCGAGCACCCAGTAGCCGCGGGACGCGCCACCCGCTGGATCGGTGTCGGGGTTCAGCGAGCCGCGGCAGAAATGGGCGGGGAGCGGATCGCCGCCAGACTCCGGCGCTCCCGTGTGCTTGCTGTTCTTGCGCCACACCGGCCAGTCCGGGTCTGAGCCAGGCGTCGGGATCGAGTAGGCGGCCATCCGGCTGCGGCTGCTCGGAACCGTGTTGCCCCCGCCGGCGACGATCTTCCAACCGTGCGGGCCGAAGTCGCCCACGGCCGGTGAGCTCGCCGCAAGAACGGCCCAGTGCTCGTTGACGCTCTGACCGAACCACTCCCCGTCGCTGCCGCGCAGAGCCCACGTGTTGTAGAGGTTCGTCGCGAGGACGTCCTGGTTCCCATCACCGTCGAGGTCGGCGATGACCGCCGAACCGAAGAACATGCCCTCCCGGTCGATCGTGTCGCTCGGGAGCTTGGGGTGGACCGCCCATTTCAGCGAGCCGTCACCGTGGAACGCGTACACCCACTCGTTCCAGCTGGTCACCACGACCTCGGGCTTCCCATCGCCGTCGAGGTCACCGAGCGCAGGGCTCGCGTAGATCACCTCGCCGACGCTCACCGGCCAGCCCGGGACGTCGGAGGCGTCGTCGATGTGCCAGGCGAACACCTTGTGGCCATCGGCGTGGCGGTAGAAGTCACCGCCGCCGATCACGACCTCGTAGCGACCGTCACCGTTGATGTCGCCGATCGCGGTGCTCGACTTGAAGGCCTCGCCGGTGCACTTTGTCCACAGCACCATGACGCTGCCCATCTGCCAGTCGAGCGCCCAGTAGCGCCCGCCGCCGCAGGGTGTGACGCCGGCCGTGGCGTCCCCACCGATGAAGATCTCGTGCCGACCGTCGTCGTCGCTGTCCCACAAAGCGACGCTTCCCCAGATGGTGTCGACGTTGTCGAACGGGAAACCGGGGATCACGTTGTTGTTGCGGTCGACGGCCCACACCCGGTGATCCCAACCACCCCAGACGAGATCATCCCAGCCGTCTCCATCGATGTCGCCGATGGCCACCGTGCCGTGGACCGGTTCACCGTGACCGTCGCCGGGCTCCATGCCGGTCCACAGGTTGAACTTGTCGAAGCCCTCGCGAGCCCACTTCACCGCGCCCGTGTGCTCGTAGACGATCACGCCACCGCGGTGCCGCTCGGCCCAGCGGGTTCCGACCCCGGTGATGATCTCGAGACGGCCGTCGCCGTCGATGTCGTGGAGGGTGGGGCTCGAGGTGATGGGAGACGGCGACACCGACGGCGGAATGATTGCCGGAACTGGGAATCCCGGAAGGAGGCTGCCCGTCGCGTTCGCGGCGTAGACGTAGCCGTTCTCGTCGCCCCACACGACGTCGTTCACGCCGTCGCCGTCGAGATCGCCGATCGCAGGGGACGAGTTCCGGTTGTAGCCGGCGTACTCGATCGCCCACGACTCGGTGATCGCAGCGGCTTCGACCTCAGGGCCGCCGCTGCCATTGTCGTCGTCGGCCGCGGATGCGCCTTGGGCGGCCGCAACGAGCGCGATGGAGGCGGCGGCGAAGGACGCGGCGAGCGAACGCTTCGTGGAGATCACCCGAATTGGATCGGTCATCAGCGGCGCCAGGTCAAGGTTTGATTTGCAGTGCCGCCCGCACGATGAGACACCGTAGAGGCCGACGGCGATACCCTGGCTTCAGCCCTG
>CAYUBX010000093.1:0-8408 GCA_964443165.1 uncultured Acidimicrobiales bacterium | reverse complement strand
GCCTCGGAGAACAGCGGCTCGCTCGAGATCTCCACACCAGGGAGTCGTCGTTCGTCGACCAGCTTTGCGATATCGAGCGAGGATGTCTGGGGGATGAATGGCACGTTCACCGGAACAGATCCTGCGGGTCTCGTCGGCGGCGAAACGGCCACCGTCGCCAACAATCGCTTCTCGGCGACGACCGGAAGTCCCACCGGCCTGGACGTCGACATTGACTTGTCTCTCGTGGACACCTCCGGCGGCGCAGTGAGCGTTGGCAGCATCTCTTTCTTCGACGGCGTCCTCCTTGACTTCGACACGCTTCTCGATGAGACCGAGGGTGTGGACGGGCTCATCGCGCGAGCCCGTGACGAATACACGACTCGGATCGACGACATCAACGACCAGATCGCATCGATGGAGATTCGCATTCAGCAGCGCGAAGACACATTGCGACGGCAGTACACGGCGATGGAGCAAGCTCTTTCGGAGCTTCAGTCGAGCGTGTCGTTTCTTGCCGGGCTCCTACCGGCGGCCGCGGCGGGCTCGTGATGGACGCCGCAACGACCTGGCATGACCTTCTCGATGACTTTGAGGATCTGATCGAACAGATCAGCTACGCCGTGGATTTCGATGAGTTCGAGGGCCGATCTTTCCCGAGCCTGGTGAAGGCGGTTCCCGACGGGAAACCGACGGCCGAGCAGCTCGCTCGTCTCGCTGCTCTGCTCGCAGAGGCCGACTCGCTCCAGAACGCCGTCCGCTCGTGTCAGGCCACCGTCAAGATCGGCCTCGACCAGCTCCAGCGCGAGTCGCGGGCGGGACGGGCCTACCTCGGCTCGACTGCTTGAGTCCGTCCCGCGGAAGTCGACAGGAACGACGATCGAGGATCGAGACATCCGCGGCTCATGGACGAGCACCGCTTCTGCGTCTTTGTTGGCGTTCGAACCATCTGGTGTAGTCCATGAGCGAAACCGATCTCACGTCCGGTAACCGAACAGCCTTGTTGTTCCGGTCGTTGCCGATCGCCCACAAGGTGGGCATCGGAGCAGCCATCGCTGTCGTAGCGCTGGCCGGATTCGTGTTCGTGCAGTGGATCTCGAGTCCGAGTTACTCCGTCCTGGCGAGCGGCGTCGAAGCCACGGAGCTTGGCGACATCACGGCCGAACTCGAAGCCGGCGGCATTGCGTACCAGGTCAAGAATGGCGGCGACCGGATCATGGTGCCCCGTGGCGACTTCGCCAAGGCCAAAGCAGCGCTTGCCGACGCGGGCATCGTGACCGACGCGTCGACGCGTGACCGTGGCTATGAACTTCTCGACGCACAGAGCTTCGGGCTGTCGTCCAACCTGGAGCGGATCAACGTGCAGCGAGCCCTCGAAGGAGAGCTGGCGCGCAGTGTTCGTGCCATGGATCTCATCGAGGACGCCGTGGTGCACCTCGTACTTCCGGAAGCGTCGCTCTTCGGCGACCCTGAAGCCGCCTCGGCATCGGTGATCGTCGACGTCCGTGACGGGTTCGGTTCCTCGGGCGCACTGGCCGTTGCCAACCTCGTTGCCGGGGCTGTTGAAAACCTCGACTCCGGCAACATCACGGTGATCGATCTACAGGGTCGCACGCTGCTGGCCCCAGAGGACAGTTCGGCTGCACTCGAAGCGGGCAATGCTGCCGTGCAGACACGCGAGTTCGAGAAGCGGCTCGAGGAAGACGTCACCCGACTCCTCCTGAGCGCTGGTGCTGGCGACCGCTCCACGGTGATGGTTCAGGCCACGCTCGACTTCGACCAGGTCAGCCGTACGATCCAGAACTTCGATCCCGAGAGCCAGGTGGCGTTACGGGAGCAGAACGAGGAAGAACGCTTCAGCGGCGAATCGTCGCTCGCACCGGGCGGGGTGCCCGGGGTGGACGGCGAGGAGGTCGAGGTCCCCGTCGAAGGTGAGGATGGCATCACCTACGAGAAGACGGGCCGCACCACCGAGTTCGGTGTCGACAACATCGTGACCAACGAGATCCAGGCCGCTGGAGCGGTGCAGGAGCTCCACATCGGCGTCGTGATCGACGATGGGACCCTTACCGGCACCGCCGTGCCCTCCGCGGACACCATCTCCAATCTGATCTCGAACGCCGTCGGTATCGATCCGGCACGCGGCGACTCGATTGTGGTCGCGTCTGTTCCCTTCCCGGCGATCGACGCGGAGCCGATCGCAGTGCCCACTGGCGCCGCAGCGGCGTCGGAGGCCTCGAGCCCTCTCGATCTGATTCCACAGGTGGTGGGAGCGCTGGTGCTGATCCTCGTCCTGACTGTGGTCTTGCTGATGCTTCGCTCCTCCGGCAAGGGCGGCGGCGAGGTCTCTCCAGTGGAGCTGCCGGCGAGTGCCGCCGGAGCCGCGTTGCCGCAGGCGGCGACCGTGCCGGCTGCGGCTGGCGTTCCTGTCGGCGCCGGTGTGGGTGCCGGCGGACCCGAGTCCCCGGGTGGCGGCGAGACGCTCATGCATCCCGATCCTCGCAGCGAGGTGCGCAGGCTGGTCGAACAGCAGCCTGAGGAGATCGCTGGCCTCCTCCGGTCCTGGTTGTCGGACACATGAGGGGCGTGCTTGTGACCGGAGACAGCGATGGCTGACGAGCTGAACCTCCTGTCCGATCTGACGCCACCGCAGCGCGCTGCAGCGATCATTGTCGCGGTCGGGCCCGAGGCAGCCGGCAACGTCCTGCCCTATCTGGACGTGACCGACGTCGAGACACTCACGCGCGAGATCACGACGCTTGGCCGGCTCCCGTCCGATCGGCTCAGCGCAATCGTCACCGAGATGCTCAACGAGCTGGGTGACCAGGTCCACGATACCCAGGGTGGTTTCGAGTATGCGAAGACGCTGTTGCAGCACTGGGAAGGTAGCAAGGCCCAGGACATCCTCGAGCGTCTGGTCGCTGCGGCCACCAACCGCCCGTTCAATTTCATGTCGAAGATGGACCCGACGCAGATCTGCCAGTTCCTCTCCGACGAGCACCCTCAGACGATGGCTCTGGTCCTCAATCACCTCAGCCCCGCACTCGGCGCAGAGGTCTTGACCGCGTTGCCCGAGGATGCACAAGGTGAGGTGTCGCTGCGGCTCGCGACGATGGGCCCTGTCGACCCGTCGGTGATCCGAACGGTGGAGCAGTCGCTCGAGGCCCGTCTCGGTGCCGTCACCTCCGCCGATGTTGAGTCGGATTACGACGGCGCGGAATCCCTCGCCACACTGCTCAACGCGGTCGATCGGTCGGCGGAGAAGCGCATCTTCGAGCATCTGTCGCGTCGCGATCCGGCTCTGGCGGACGACGTTCGGGCCCGGATGTTCCTCTTCGAGGACCTGATCGGGTTGCACGACAAGGACATCCAGGAGATCCTGCGCACCATCGATGCCAACCAGCTCGCGCTGGCGATGAAGGGCGCGAAGCCCGCTGTCGTCGACAAGATCTTTCGCAACCTGTCCGAGCGTGCGGCGACTTCGCTGCGCGAGGAAGTGGACTTCCTGGGAGCGGTGAAGGTCAAGGACGTGGAGGCCGCACAGTCACTGGTCGTGGCCGAGGTACGCCGTCTCGACGACGAGGGCGTCATCGCCCTCCGCGCCGACGAGGGGGCAATGGTCGAATGACCCGACAGGAACTTCCCGTGGTACCCGGCTGGGAGGCCGTGGCGGTTGAACCACCGGCCCACGAGCAGATCGGCGGCGGCGTGGCAACGGATCGCCGCACGCAGGTCATCGGGGATCCCAGTGTGACCCTGCCCAGCTTGGAAGAGGTCGAACGCGGCCGCCAGGCGGCGTACGACGAGGGGCTCGTCGCGGGTCGCGCATCCGGCTTCGACGATGCACGACATCGCGGAACCGAACTTCATGCCGCCTTCCTCGCTGCCGTGCAGCAGGTGTCCGCTGAGCTCGATCAGCAACGTCGAGCCATTCTGACCGGCATCGTCGACATTTCCGTTGAGGTCGCCACGGCGATCATGGGTCGCACTCCTCAGGACGGAGGTGCCGCCCTCGTGGACCGCATCCGGAGCCTCTGTGATGCGTCGAGCCAGTCGGTGACCACCGTCTACGTCGCCACCGCGGACGAGGCACTTGTTCACTCCGCCCTCGAGCCGAGTCCGATTCGGGTTGAGGTCGCTGCTGACCTTGCACCTGGTGAGGTGCGCGTTGGAGGCGACTGGTCGACGGCGACTGCAACTGTGTCCACGATCGCCCAAGTTCTCCGCGAGTCGATCGAGGCGGCCCTCGACGACAGCGCCGCCGGGGGAGTGGTCCGATGAGTGCTCCGACTCTGTTGGGCCGTCCCGCCCAGGACCTGGTCGATCGGCTCCGAGTTGATCTCACCGCTCTTCGCCAGAGGATCCGCGAGCTCGATCGGCGAGTGACAGCGCTCCAACTCCTGTCCGCGGCAGACGACGGCCGTCACATCGAGCAGGCGATCATGGACACCGCTGCCGCAGCGACGGACTTGCACAAGGTGAACGAGCTCCTCGGTGGCCGCGGCTTGATCGACCGGCTGCATGAGCGCGTGGTCGCCCTTGGCGATCTCGACTGCGCTCAGTCGCTCGACACGCTCGTCGCCGAGATCGACGACACCCGGGCCCGCGTCGAACGGTCGTCGCTGCTCGGGACTGCGTCCTCGCGCCAGCTCGAGCGGCAGATCGCTGCGATACTCGGCCGTCCGGCTCAGTCCGGCGAGTACACGGCGTCACCGACCCTTCCCGGATCCGACGACGGCGCGTCGCCGCGCATCGTGGACCGGATGGCATGAGGGGGCGCTGATGTCCGTCCGCTCGCTCAACACCGGCTACTCCGCTCTCACGGCGGCTCGCGTCGGCATCGAGACGGCTTCCAACAACATCGCGAACGCGAATACGGAGGGCTACACCCGGCAGCGCCTGCACCTCCGGCCGGCGCTGCCAACGTCGCTGACCTTCGGCCAGATCGGCAACGGTGTCGAGTTCGCCGAGATCACCCGGACACGAGATGCCTTTCTCGATGATCGCGTTCGCGGCGCGACCGCGTCGCTCCAGGCCCTCCAGGCGAGAACCGACCTGCTCAACCGGGCCGAAGCGACTCTCGGTGAGCCGGACTTCGGCATTTCGGCGTCCCTTGATTCACTGTGGGACAGCTTCGAGGAGTTGCGGATCGACCCGACGAGCCGAGGTAGCCAGGTTGAGGTGTTGCACCAGCTTGAGTCTCTGGCCGCGCGTATCCGACAGATCGCCACCGAGGTCAATGCCGTGGCCGATTCGACTCGAACGGCTCTGTCGGCACGCATCGACGACGTCAACGCCATCACCGGCCGGATCGCCCATCTCAACCAGGCCATCACCCGTGCCGGCGGGATCGACGGCAACCCCAACAACCTCCTCGATCGTCGCGACCTCGCGGTCGACCAACTCGTCGAGCTCACCGGCGCAAAGGCGCGCCTGGACGACGACGGCAATTACCACATCAGCCTGAGCGGCCTGTCCCTCGTCCTCGGTGCTGAGGCCAAGACACTGACCTTCGACGCGGCGACCGACGTGGTGACGCACGATGCGTCGGGCCTCGCGCTGACCCTGAGCGGTGAGATCGGCGGCCAGCAGCAGTTCCTGGTGGAGGACGTCCCTGCGATCATCTCGGGGCTTGGATCGCTCACCGTGGACCTGGCGGACACGCTCAATGCCCAGCACGCCTTGGGATTCAGCGCGCCTGGCACACCCGGTGGACCGCTCTTTTCCTACAACCCGCTCAACCCCGCCGAGAGTGTCGCGGTCGTGATCACCGATCCCGGCGACCTGGCATCGAGCGATGCAGACACCGTCCCGTATCCGGCACACAACGGCGAGAACGCGATGCGTCTGGCCGAGCTCCGGACGTCACTTGTCGTCGCGGGAGGCACCCAGTCGCTGACGGACCTGGCCCGCCAGCTCGTGGCCGAGGTCGGGTCGCGCGTTGCGGCCAGCCGCGACAGTGCCGAATCGCAGGCCGATCTCGCGACAGCCGCCCGGCTGAGCCGTGAGCAGATCACCGGCGTGAGCCTCGACGAGGAGATGGTCGAGCTCATGCGGTACCAGCAGGCCTACGCCGCGGCGGCCCGGGTCATCACGACCGCGGATGCCGCGCTCGACATTCTCGTGAACCGAACCGGCCTGGTGGGCCGCTAGCGGTGGGAGGTAGCTGATGCGAGTCACCACCGGATTCCTCGTCGATCAGTCTTTGGCTCGTCTCCAGGCGCGCCTCGAGTCCTTCGAAGACGCGCAGAACCGGCTGAGCAGCGGTCGTCAGTTCGAACGCGCCTCCGAGGACGTCAACGGCATGAACTCGGCCCTGTCGCTTCGGAGCGAGCGCCGCTCGATCGACCAAGCGGTCCGCAACGCGCAGGATGGAGCCACCCGCGTCGACCTCGCTGACACCAAGCTGCAGCAGTCCCTGAACGCTCTGCGACGGGTTCGCGACCTCGCGATCCGTTCTTCGAGCTCTCTCAACCCGACCGAGGCCGCGGCGATCGCGGAGGAGATGGCCACCCTCAACGACCAGCTGGTCGCCTTGGCCAACTCGACCTACCTCGGGCAGGGTCTCTTCAATGGAACCGCGGGCACCGATGCGGTCACGTTCGTCGCCGGGTCCTGGACCTACACCGGTGACTCGGGTGCGCTCAATCGGCGCATCAGCGAGACGGAGACCGTCCAGATCAATGTCACCGGCGACGAGGCGTTCGGCTTTACGACCGCCGAGGACGTCTTCACGATGGTCGGCAGGGTCGAGAACCTGACTCGCACGGGCGACACGCTCGGCGTCGCCAACGGCATCGCCGACATCGATGCCGCGATGGATCGGATTCAGGAGAACCTCGCCGAGCTCGGTGCCACGGGCACCCGTATCGAGCAGACAATCGAACGAGATCTGGCGGCATCGGAGACGATCCGGCGCCAGCTTTCGCAGCTCGAAGACGTGGACCTGGCCGAATCGGTCCTCGAGATCCAGACCCAGGAGGTCGCCTTGCAGGCAACGATGGGCGCGGTCGCCCGCGCACTCCAACCGACACTGACGGACTATCTCCGATGACGACGGTCAAACCCCTGTCGCCGGCCATGGACCACAATGAGGTCACTGTGGAGAGCGATGCGCACGTGATCGTCCCGGATATGCCGGCCAAGGTTCGACTGTCCGAGGGTGTCCCTGGGCTGTCCGATGCCGCCGAGTGGACCATTGCGTCTCTCGAGGCGAGTTCGGGCGACCCATCGGTCTTCTCGGTCCTGGCCACGGCCGACGATCCCGACACGTCGCTGATCGTCGCCGATCCGTGGGCCTTCTTCACCGACTACTCGCCGGATCTTCCCGACAACGAGCTCGAGGCTCTGGGGGTCACTTCGGTCGACGAGGCGGTGATCGTCTGCCCAGTGACGCTCGACGCCGTCGAGGGGTGCTTCTATCTCAACCTGCTTGGCCCGCTGGTGTTTCACGCGACGACCGGCCACGGCCGCCAGATGGTGCTCGGGGATCAGGACTGGCCGGTTCGGGCTCGGGTCGACGTTCAGCGCTGATTCCCTGCCGCCACCGGCACACACTTCGGGCCGGGAGAAGGCATCATGGTCGGCGGAGGTGTCGCGTGCTGGTTCTGTCGCGCCGGGTAGGTGAGTCGGTGATGATCGGCTCGAACGTGCGCGTCACGGTGGTGGAGGCGCGTGGGGATCAGATCCGGCTGGGAATAGATGCGCCGCGGTCGATCGCAGTGCATCGCGAAGAGGTGTTCCGGCAGGTGCAGGACGCCAACGCGGCCGCAGCTGCGACCACTGACCGCAACTCCCCGTTGTTGTCGGGTCGCGCGAAGCGTCCCGATCCGCCGTCCAGCTGACGGCAGCCACGGTCAACGCGTCGTCGGTGGGGCGTAGCGCGGATCCTGGGTATCTGTACTTTCCAGCTCGCGCGCCCTTCGGCTGACGATGAGGGCCGCCTGATCGAGCACCGTTGTTGCCATGAGGCCGTCGGATTGCATCTCTTCAGTCACGCTTTGTAGCGCTGTGAGCGCTTCGTGGAGTGGCTCATGGACGGGGCCGGGAGCTGCGGCGACGATCGTTGAGATCGGACGACCGGCAGCTATGCCCCAGGCGCGTGCGGCTTCGTCGAGCACGGCTCGAAGCCGCACGTCGGTGGGTTCATGCGCGTGCACGGCGGTGACCAGATCGTCGGCGTAATCGTGCAGGTGGCGATGGTCGCTCGTGGCGAGAAGGTGAGTGATCACCCGGAGGTTGTAGGCGATGGTCTCGACGGCTCGAGTCGTCTCGCGCAGCTCGTGAAGTAGCCGGTATGCCATGGAGTCGTCAGTTGCAATGCCGGTCGTGTCGTTGCATGGTGCGGTCGGGGTGGGTCGTTCGTACATCAGTACCTGAGCCAGGGTTCGGGATCGACGGAGACGCCGTCTCGTCGGACTTCGAAGTGC
>CAYUBX010000092.1:0-8458 GCA_964443165.1 uncultured Acidimicrobiales bacterium | reverse complement strand
CCGCTCCGTTGTTGGCGCGGCCCCGCGCTTGAGGGCGCGGGCCCTCTCCATTGTTCATGAGGTTGTGGTTCAATTCGCCACAGCACGTCTCGTGGCAGGAGAAGTCCTATGACCAGCACGGACGAGGGCAGGGCGTACGGCCGCGGCGAGGGAACCTTCGACGAAGAGCTGGTGCGCACCGGTCCGGGCACATCGTCCGGTGAGCTGCTCCGCCGCTACTGGCACCCCGTGGCCCGCTCCGAGGAGGCCACCACCCTCCCGAAGGAGGTCCGACTGCTCGGTGAGGATCTCGTCCTGTATCGGGATGCGTCGGGCACCCCCGGTCTACTCGAGCCCCGCTGCTGTCACCGGGGCACCACGCTCTTTTACGGCCGGGTCGAGGACACCGGTATTCGCTGCCCGTACCACGGGTGGCTCTTCGACGCCGACGGCACCTGCCTCGACCAACCATGTGAGCCCGACCGGGGACGCAACCGGGCCTCGTATCGTCAACCCTGGTACCCGGTGGTGGAATACCACGGTCTCATCTTCACCTACATGGGTCCGTCCGACCGCCAGCCGGTGTTTCCCCGCTACGACATCTTCGAGGACCTCGGCGATGACGAGGAGATCGTTATCGTCGATCACTTTGCGTTCGGTGGTCCGACTGTCGCGCCGTGCAACTGGTTCCAGACCCACGAGAACGTGATGGACCCGTACCACGTGTTCATCCTGCACAACGCCATCAGCGGACCCCAGTTCGACCCCAAGCTCGAGATCTGGCCCCGCATCGACTGGCACACAACCGACAACGGTGTGACGTCTACCCAGGACCGCGACCTCCCCGACGGCACCACCCTGCACCGGGTCGTCGAGATCCAGATGCCCACCCTTCGCATCGTGCCCACACCGACCCTCAGTTACCTGGGCAAGACGAACAACATGTCGTGGGCCCAGCCCATCGACGACACCGCCAGCCGCGTCTACGCCCTGGTCCGCAAGCCCAAGGACCAACCCCCGCAGGGCTTGCCCGTCTACGGAGATGGAAAGAGTTGGTTCGAACTCACCGACGAGGAGCACCAGTTGTACCCCGGCGACTACGAGACCCAGGTGGGCCAAGGTGCGATCACCCGGCACTCGACTGAGCGGCTCTCGTCCTCCGACCGTGGGGTGTCCATGGTCCGGCGCCAATTCAAGGAGCAAGTACGCATCGTCGCGGAGGGCGGCGATCCGGTGGGTGTCCGCTTCGACGAGAGTGACGACGTCTATTCGGTGATCGCGGGCAACTACATCGTCGACGTCGACACCGATCTCGACACCATTCCCATGGCCGAGTCGCTGGACGGCTAGCCGGCGCGCTCTCAGGCCCGGTGGATGGCAGTCCGCTGATCGGCTGACGCCACCAGGACCCCACCCTTGAACACCCGCCTCGACATGGGAGCGTCGGCGATCGCGCCGCGGATCGACGGGGCGTCGACCACCACCAGATCGGCCGGATCCCCTGGCCGGAGGCGAACCTCCGGCAGCCCGATCGCCCGACGGACGTTGTTACTCACCATTTCGTAGGCGGTGTCGGGCATCTGGTGTCCGGCCATCACCATGAGGGCGGCTGTCTCGAGCGGGTCACTGCGTCCGACCAGGTTGAAGGGATCCTGCACGTTGTCGGCGCCTGCAGCGACCACTGCGCCGGCATCCTGCAGGGCCCGCACGGCAGTGAGGCCCCGGGGTGTGGCCGTCGGGTCGTCGCGCCCCTGCAGGAACAGGTTCGTCTGGGGCAGCGGGAACACGGCGATACCGGCCTCGGCGACCTCGCGGGCGACCTCGGCCTGCACCTGCGGGGCCTGCATGCCGAGGGTGACACAGTGCCCGGCCGCCGTGAGCCCCTCGAACCCCCGGTCCATCACCTGTCGCGCGTAGTCGCGCAGGGTGAGCACCGTGGGGTCGAGCAGCTCGTCGACGTGGAGGTCGATACCGAGCTCCGCTTCGGTCGCCGCGTCGATGACAGTGCGGATGAGCCCCGTGCCGTCGGGGTCGAGGTGGGGGCAACCGCCCACGAAGTCGACACCCGCTTCGATCGCCGCAGCCAAAGCGGCGCGTGTCGGCGCGCCCTCGGGGCCTGTGAGGGGGCTGCCGCACAGGGCGACGATCTGCACGTCGAGGAGATCGGCGAAGCGGTCGGCGGCCTCGCGAACGGCGATCACTGCCGCGGCACCGATGGTGTCGAGCACGTTCACGTGGGTCCGCACCGCGGTGACACCATGCACCAACAGCAACTCCATCGCCGACGCCGCCCGCTCGACGATGCCTTCGTGGGTGATCTTCCCTGCCGCCGCGGCGGCGATCCACGCGTCGATCGCCCCGAGCAGGTCGCCCTTGGGGTTGGGCACCATCTCGGCGGTGAGGGCCTTGTCGAGGTGGGCGTGCGGCTCGCCCATCGCTGGTAGGACGAGCCACCCCAGGAGATCGGTGCCGGGGCGGTCGGCGGCCGGGTCGTGAGCGACCACCTCGCTGATGGAGCCGTTGGCGACGGCGATGTCGACGACGCGCCCGTCGGGAAGACGTCCGTTGCCCAGCCACGTGGTCACGAGAGCACCTCCGTGAAGTCGTCGGCGTCGATGTAGGGCTCGGCGGAACCGTCGATCCGCGATGCCAGGAACTCTCCCGCGGTCACCGGTTGGTACCGGCACGGCCGGTCGGGGGTCACGCATGCGGGGATACATTTGACGACGGTGTCGGGATCGGGGTTGACGAAGAACGGGACCGAGAACCGGTGTCGCTCGGGCGAGCCCACCACCCGGTGCGGCGTCGACCGGTACACGTCGTTGGTCCAGCGGGCGAGCATGTCGCCGAGGTTGACCACCAGGCTTCCTGCTGGCGCCTCGACTGGGGTCCAGTCACCACCGACCGGCTTCACCTCGAGCCCTGGGACCCCGTCGGTGGCCAGTATGGTCACCGCCCCGTAGTCGGTGTGCGGTTTGGTGGGCACCGGTGGTGACCCGTCGGCCGACACTGGCAGGGGCACATAGTGGAGGAAGCGCAGACGGCATTGCGGATTGCTCATCTGTGCAGCGAAGAAGTCGGCCGGTGCTCCGAGACCGGTGGCCAGGAGCCGCAGCAGGTCGGCGCCGACATCGAGCGCCGCCCGCTGATAGTTGCGAACGGTTTGCGCGAAGCCAGCGACGTCGGGCAGACGCACCTCGTCGCCGAGGCCCATGTCAATGAACTCGGTGTTCTGGCTCTGCCGCGCGGTGTCGATGGCCTGCCCGGCGTGGGGCACGTACCCGTAGTGGTCGATCCGGGGCACCCGCTCCTTCTCCTGCTGGGGGAGGTCGAAGAATTGCCGCGCGACCTTGAACAGCTCAGCGATCTCGTCGTCGAGACCGTGCCCGACGATCACGAAGAAACCGGTCTCGGTACACGCCCGGTGGATGGGCTCGATGCACGCATCGCCGTCGCAGAGATCGATGATTGGTGGGATCTTGTTCAGGATACCAGCGGTCCGACGTGCTACTACCGGGGGACGCCGCCACCACCGGGGAACATCATGACCGAGATCCACGACCTGCGCAGCTACATCGAGGTGCTCGAGTCCGCGAACCAACTGGCTCGCATCGAGAGCCCCGTCTCGCTGGTCCACGAGTTGGCCGATGTCGCCGCCTCGCTCGCCAGAACCGACACCGGCGCCGGCCTCTTCACGGCGGCCACCGATAGCCCGTGGCCGATCTTCTGTGGCAGCGTGACCTCTCACCGACGCGCTGCGGTGGCCCTTGGTTGCCGGTCCGACGAGGTGATCGATGTCATGGAGCGGGTGCTCGACCCGTCGAACGGTGTCGCGCCGGTGAGCGTCGATCACGCTGTCTGGCACGAGAACTATGTCGAGGGTTCCGATCTCGACACTGCGATGTTGCCGATCCCCACCCACAGTCGGGGTGACGGCGGCGCGTTCATCACCGGAGCGGTCACGGTCGCCAAGGATCCGATCTCGGGGCGGGGAAACCTCGGATACAACCGGATGCTGCGCTTGGACGCGCGCCGGTTCGGCTTCAACGTGAACGAATGGCGTGACGTCGGCACCTTCTGGAAGTCGCGCGACGATCCCGACGCGCCGTTCCCGGTCGCTCTGGCGATCGGTCTCGATCCTGCGATCATGATCGCAGCTGGTGTCAAGACACCCGTCGACGAGTTGTTCATCGCCGGAGCCATCCGCGGGAAGGGCATCGAGGTGTGTCGCGGGCGCACCGTCGACGTCGACATTCCCGCTGCGGCGGAGGTGGTGGTCGAGGGCCTCCTGCACCCGGCGATCCGGGAGTCGGAAGGTCCGCTGGCCGAGTTCCACGGTTACCACGGAGAGCCGTGGAACAGCCCAACGCTCGAGGTCACCTGCATCTCGTGGCGGAACGACCCGATTTACCAGACGATCATCCCCGGCTGGTACGAGCACATCTACATCGGCAACGTCCTGCCCCGGGAGCCGCTGCTGCGCCGCTTCGTGCGTCATCTCGACCCGCATGCCGACGTGCACATCCCGCCCTACGGGAACGGCTTTCTCGCCCTGGTCCAGATCGACCGCGATAACCCCGGAACGCCGAAGAACCTCGCGATGGCCGCGATGGCTGCGCACATCAACATCCGCAATGTCATCGTCGTCGATCGCGACGTCGACATGTTCGAGCCGGCCGAGGTGCAGTGGGCCCTGACCAACCGGGTGCACTGGGGCGATGACGTATTCGCTGTGCCGTTCGCCCAGGGGCACGAGATGGACCCCACTGCCGACCAACGTGGGATCAGCACCAAGGTCGGTATCGACGCCACCTACAAGCGCGAACGACGCGAGTACGGCGAGCGGGTGTCGTATCCCGCGGTCGATCTCGGTGACTACTTGCCGTGATACGCCGTCTCGTCATCGCGATCACCGGCGCCAGTGGTGCGGTCTACGGCATCCGGGCACTCGAGATGCTCGCGCCGATCGATGTGGAGACGCACCTCGTCATGTCCAGCCCCGGCCGTATGACTGTGGGGGTCGAGACCGACCGAACTGCTGAGGAGGTGGAGGCGCTTGCCGACGTGGTGCACGGCTCGCGCGACATCGGCGCACCCATCGCGAGCGGCTCGTTCCGCACCGATGGGATGCTCGTGGCGCCCTGCTCGATCAAGACGCTGTCCGCGGTGGCCAACTCGTTCTCGTCCGACCTCGTCTCGCGTGCGGCGGATGTGACGCTGAAGGAGCGACGTCCGCTGGTGCTGATGGTTCGCGAGACGCCCTTCCATCTGGGGCACCTGCGGCTGATGGAGCAGGTGACCGAGATGGGCGCCGTCGTCTACCCGCCCGTGCCCGCCTTCTACAACCAGCCCACGAGCCTCGACGACATGGTGACCCACTCGGTCGGGCGGGCGCTCGAGCACCTGGGTGTGGAGATCGAAGGCCTGCGCAGGTGGAAAGACGCGGACTGAGCCTCAGAAGGCCAGGGCCGCGACGCGCTCGATGAGCGCGGCGCCGCTGTCGATGTGCTGCACCGGGATCTGGAACTCGTCGATGTCGTTGTCGTGCACGATGCGGTGGAGTTCGGACGCGCAGTCGTCGGGAGTTCCCACGATCGCGAACGACTCCACCCACTCCGGATCGACGAGATGGGCTGCTGCGTCCGGACCGCCGGACCGCACAGCCGCTCGGATCTGTTCGGCTCGCTCCTCGTCGAGCCCCAACAGCTCCTTCACCTCGTCGGGGGAGTCGACGAGGCGGAAGGTCAGCTGGGCGCGGATCGCGTCGATCTCCTCGTCGGTGGACGCCACCATCGTCGAGTACGTGATGGTGAAGGGTCGTCCTGCCGCGGCGGTGCGCAGCGCGGCGGTGTGGCTCCCGAGCAGATCCTTGTGGATGTAGCTGAGGTAGAAGCCGTCGGCGGCCTCGCCGCCGTAGCGGGTGATGCCACCCCCCCGACCGGCGAGATGGATCTCGATGTCGGCCCTGGCGTAGTCGAGGTGCGCATCGGCGAAGGAGAAGGCATGGCCATCGTGCGTGACCCGCTCGCCGGCGAATAGTCGTCGGAGGGTGTCGGTCATGTCGCGCACCGCGGCCAGCGGCCGCGCGCGGTCGACAGCAAGCGGCCCGAGGGTCAGCGCACCCCCGCTGCCGAGGCCCAGGAACGCCCGACCCCCGCTCAGCTCGTCGAGCGTGGCGATGGCTGACGCCGTCGCGCCAGGATGGCGCACGAACGGATTGGTGATCCCCGGTCCGATGAGGATGCGATCGGTGACATCGGCGATCGTGGCCAGGGTCACGTATACGTCGCGGGTCGTGACGCCCTCGTCGTAGACCCAACATCTGCCGAAGCCGAGCTGCTCGGCCAGCTGCGCGAGCTCAGCCACCTGTCCGGGCGGCGCGTCCGGCATGAGGTTGACGGACAGCGGAGTCCTCACTGCCAGATCCCGCTAGCAACGCGCCTCGCTCGGTGGCGCAGAGGGGTGATGCGACGTCGGACGGCGCCGCGGAGATCTGACCGCACAGCCTGTGCGGTGTTCCGGCCCGCCGCGCCGAAGACCCCGGCACCGGGGAAGGTCGCAGCTCCACTCAGGTAGAGGCTGTCGATTGACGTGCGGTACCTGGTGAGCTCCCGACGTCGTCCCACGAGCGCGGCCAGCGGTGGTTCGGCGTATGACGGGGTGTGTCCTCGGTGCATGGAGAACTCGGCTTCGTAGCGGTCGGGGGTCATCGCCCGGTATCGGTCGATCAGGTCGCGCGCCCCGGTGTCGGCGAGGGCGCTCCACAGGTCGAGCCAACGTGCTGGCTCGCTCGAGTCGGGCCACCCACCCTCCAGGGCATAGGGGGTGAACAGCACCTCGAGGCTCAGGATGTGCTCGCCGGCCGGCGTCATCATCGTCGGATCGAGCACCGACGGGATGTTGGTCAGGATGGTCGGATGCTCGGCCACCCGCCCACGGTCTCGGGCGGCATGAGCCTCATCCAACTCGTCGGGCGACGGGGACACGACGACGGTGGGGGCCAGCACCTCGATGCCGGACGTGCGCTCGATCTCCTCCGCGAACCGGTACGTGGGCAAGTCCGTGAGCACGGCATCGATCTTCGACTCGTAGCCGTCCTGTGTCGGTTGCCCACGCCAGCGATCTACCAGACGTCGTGCTGCGGCCGGCGGCTCGTCGAGCCATTCGACAAAGACACGCTGTGGATCGC
Organism: uncultured Acidimicrobiales bacterium; assembly: GCA_964443165.1. Taxonomy (GTDB): domain Bacteria; phylum Actinomycetota; class Acidimicrobiia; order Acidimicrobiales; family Poriferisodalaceae; genus JAYPWI01. Next base: position 1,290 of record CAYUBX010000092.1, on the reverse strand, counting down.
ACGCCGCGACGACCACGCGACTGGAGATCGACGAACCGTCGTCGAGACGCACTCCACCCACGCGCCCGTCCTGGAGGATCAGCGAGGTTGCGCGCACACCCGTCCGTACCTGTCCGCCGGGCTGCTCGAAGCTCGCGCGTAGGGCATCGGTGAGTGCCCCACTCCCGCCCACCGGCCGACCGGTCCGGATCAGGTGGCGGGTTGCGTAGGACGCGGCGGCGAGGCCCGTGCCCTTCCACGAAGGATGGGCTCCCCACACCGTCGGTCCGGTACTGATCGCCGGCATGGGGATGTGCCAGTCGTCGAAGTATCGCGAGAAGACCTCCTCGGCCGACGACCGCGACCATTCGAGGAGCCGGCGTGCGCCCGCGGTCTTGCGCCGGAGCGCTGCGGTCACGAGCCTCGAGGTCCCCGGCGAGGTTCGGGCCATGGCAACGATGAGCTCGGCGATGGGGGTGGCGTCTGTCAGGTAGCGACGGTAGCCGTCGACCTGGTGCGGGTAGGTCGCCTGCAGCGCGTCGATGTGGCGCTCGACATCGTGGAAGAAGGCCCATGGAGCCGCCCCGTCGTAGAAGGTGTTGACGAAGTTGGCGTCACCCTCCAGGTACTGCAGGCCGTGCGACGCGAGGTCGAGTTCGTCGATGATCGGCATGGCCCGGATCATCGTGTGATCGCAGTTGCAGATGTTGAACCGGGCGCCGAGATCGGTCACCGTCGACGCACACCCGCCGACCTCGTCACGGGCCTCCACTAGCACCGTGTCGATGCCGGCGCGAGCGAGGTAGGCGGCGCACACGAGACCGTTGTGTCCGCCTCCGACCACGACCACATCTGTCATCTCGGTGACACTATCCCGGCACGGCTTCGGCGCAGGCGCTCCCGCGGGCCGGTGCTCAGCCGCCCGAAGCGGCGACGGACCCGACGACGCGGTGCGGGTCGAGGACACCCGTCGAGCGACCGTCTCGACGGAGTCCGTCCTCGATGTAGTTGTCGATCATGGGGTGCCAGCGACGCATCCGGCCTTCCCGCTGCACGCCGTCGGTGACCATCGGCTTGCCGCGACTCTTGAGTCCGGCTCGCACCAGCGGCGGGTTCGACATGTCCTGTTCGAAGAACGCCGCGAGGCCGCCTTCGTCCGATGTCGCCCACGGCAAGGCCAGCACGATCGTGCTGCGCTGGAACGGACAGCACGCAATCGCGGTGCTCACCGCAGCGGATCGGCTAGCTGCCAGTGGGGCGGGGCATGACGGCGAAGCTGCCGGTCGCGCTGGCGATGAGGCGTCCGTCACC
>CAYUBX010000091.1:0-8542 GCA_964443165.1 uncultured Acidimicrobiales bacterium | reverse complement strand
GTGGTTGCGGTGCTGCAGCTGCTCGTCGTTGGCGCACTGGGGCGACATCTGCACGCGGTGAGCGGCGACGCCGACCGCCTGGAGCGCGTCCTGCGCGTCAGCTCCCGTGCGCGCCGCGGTCCACTCAGAGATCGCGGCGTCGATGTCTGACGCGCGTCCGCGGCGCCCGTCAGCGTCCAGCCCAGCAAACTCGGCCGGAAGGCCCATCACCTCGCAAATCGCCGCCCACCGCTCGTCGTCCTGACAGGCGATGGCCACCCAGGAGTCCTCGCCCTCGGACGGGTAGGTGCCATGCGGCGTCATCACGGGGTGCGCGTTGCCGACCTGGGGCGGCATCGCGCCGTTGACGCGGTAGTCCAGCACCGCGGGGGTGAGGAAGTGCATGGCCGCCTCGGCCTGCGAGAGGTCGATGTACTGCCCCTCGCCGGTGCGATCGCGGTGGTCGATTGCGGCCATGATCGCTGCAGTCAGAAAGCGCGGCGACACGTAGTCGGTGTAGGCCCCCATCACGCCCGCGGGTTCCCGGTCGGGCCACCCAGTCATGGCATAGAACCCGGACATCGACGCACCCATCGTGCCGAACCCAGCGAGCGATGACAGGGGGCCGTCCTGCCCGAACAGGCAACTGCTCGTCATGATGATGCTCGGGTTCACCGCCTGCAGGTCCTCGAATCCGAGACCCCAGCCGCGCATCGCCTTCGGTGAGAACGACTCGCACACGACGTCGGCCCACTTCACGAGGTCGAGGATCACGTCGCGCGACTCGGGCTTCGACATGTCGAGCGTGAGGCCGGTCTTGCCGGCATTCATGTTCTGGTAGAGCCCGCTGTTGTCCGCACCTCCCTCGTCGTTGAGGAACGGCTGGATGGTGCGTGCGGTCTCGACGCGGTTGGACGACTCGACCCGGATGACGTTGGCGCCCCAGTCGGCGAGAACACGAGTCGATGCAGGTCCGGCCATCACCCATTGGAAGTCGAGGATGTTGACGTCGGAGAGCGGGAGGGCGCTGCCATCCGATGAGTCCTTCGCGGGCTGCGCGGCCAACGGACGCGCGTCAGTTCCGAGGATCTCGTCATTGCCTTCACCGACCTTCGGCGGCGGCGAGTCGATCTGGAGCGGTGTGCCGCTCAGCTTGGCGGACGCTCCGGGGAACTCGACCGGCCCGGTGCCCTCGACGTCGATCGTGCGCCAGAAGTCGCGTTCGACGTAGTGCGGCTCGTCGGCCACATCGGCCACATCGGCGATCGGGACCATGAGCAGCCGACGCGTCAGCGCCTCTTCGAGCAGCTCCTGCTTCGTGCGGCGCGAGGTGAACTCGGCGGCGACGTCCTGGATGCGGTCGTACTCCCCCATCCCGATGCGGCCGGTCATCACCCCCTCGACGAAGTCGATCCAGTCGATCTCGAGGTCGCTGTCCTCGCACTCACCCTCGCTGTGGATCCACTCGAACAGCCTCTGACCGAACGGCCCGATGGCCTCGCCGAAGAGGATCGTGGTGGAGACGTAACCATCGGCGGCCGCCGAGCGAAGCCGGATCTTGAACGGGCCGAGCTTGGCGCCGCCGCTGAGCCGCCCGGCTTCTGACGAGTTGTAGAGGTGCGCAAGGGAGGTCGACTGTGTGGCCTGCATGATCGCCTGCTGGGCGCTCACGTCGACGTGTTGGCCCTGACCGCTGCGGTTCCGTTCATGCAGCGCGATGAGGGTCGCAGCACCAGCTTCGGCAGACCCATGGAGGAAGGACTGATCCAGAGGGATACGCAGCGGGGCGCGATCGTCGTCGCCCTGGAGGCCCATCTGCATGCCGGCCGCGGCAACGGTGATGTCGGTCGCAGCCCAGTGAGCCTTGGGGCCGGTCTGTCCGAACGGCGAGATCGAGGTGTACACGAGCCCGGGGTTGCGCGCCGCGAGGTCGTCGTAGCCGAGCCCACGGCTCGCCATCTTGCCGACATCGGACGACTCGATGACCACGTCGGCGCCCGCCGCGAGGTCGGCGAACGCAGCCTGCCCCTCGGGCGTGTCGAGGTCGAGGGTCACGCTGCGCTTGCCGCGGTTGTAGGACCAGAACCAGAGCGACGCCTCGGGATCGTTCTCACGGCCATCAACGAACGGACCGGCCCGCCGTGACCTGGAGCCGTCGGGCGGCTCGACGAGAATCACCTCGGCGCCCAGGTCGGCCAACATCATCCCAGCCAGCTGTCCTCGCTCGTCCGTCACGTCGAGAACGCGGTACGACTCCAACACGGTCCAGCCCTTTCGCCAGATCTGCTCGCTGCACGGTACTCCGACCCGAGCCGCCGCCAGGACGCTCTGTTCAACACTGAACTCGCGGACCAGTCCCCCATAGCGCGAGGCGGCGCCCCCACCGGATTTGTCAAGGGATTCCTAGACAAAGCGGCTGCCCTGCCTGAGGGTGACGTTCGCGGGACAAGCAGCTCGTCGAATCATCGACCAGCTGAAGCGGCACTCCCCCGCGACCTCGCCGCGGGTCGCCGAGAACCTCGGGGTGAGCCGGCAGGCTGTGGCTGCACAACTCCACGACCTGGGATCACGCGGTCTCGTGGTCGCTCGCGCCGGCGCTCCACGCGGGCGAGGCCGCCCTCCGACGGAGTGGTCGCTCACCGATCTCGCGATCGAGCTCAGTGATGCGATCCGCACCTCCGTCGGCGGCGAGGGTCTGGAGAAGGTGCTCGCCGACCGTGATTGCGGCCAACTCCTCGACATCCGGAAACGAATCGGCAACCGCACCGATCCGGCAGCCCGCGCACGGGTCCTGGCCGAACATCGCACCGCCCAGGGCTACATGGCCGAGGTGGTCGAAGACGGCGGCACCCTGACGAGCAGGTCGGCTCAGCCCGCCCAGTCGCACTCCCACAGCGACCGGTTGTCCCGCGCCCACATGGCGGCCTGAACGCGGTCGCCGACGCCGATGTGGCTGTAGACGCGGGTGAGGTGCGTCTTCACGGTCTTCTCGGAGATTCCCAGGGCCCTGGCGATCTGCTTGTTGGTCATTCCCGACGCCAGCTTGCCCAGCACCTCGCGCTCCCGGTCCGTCAGCTCGACACGGGGAGCCCGTCGGGCATCCAGAAGAGCGCGGGCTGCACGCGGGTCGAGCGGCGCTTCCCCCGCGGAGGCGGCCCGCACCCCGGCGATCAGAGTTTCCGGGTCGGAGTCCTTGGCGAGATAGCCCAGCGCACCGGCATCGAGCGCTCGCATCACTCGATCCGGTTCGGTGTGCGCAGTCAGCATCACGACCCGCGCGTCGGACCGCGCGTCGAGGAGCAGCCGCGTCGCCTCGGTCCCGCCCATGCTTGGCATCGAGAGGTCCATGAGCACGACGTCGGCCCGGATGGTGGCGTCGAACTCCAACGCTTCCTGCCCGCTGCCGGCCACCGCGACCACTGACAGGTCGTCGGCCTGTTCGAGCAACCGTTCGAGGCCCACCCGGACGAGTTCGTGGTCGTCGACGAGCATCACGGTGATCACCGCGGCACCTCCAAGGTGACCGAGGTGCCCGACCCGGCGGCCGACGTGACCGACAACGTGCCTTCGGCTTGCTCGGCGACATCGCGCATCAGCCGGAGTCCGAAATGGCTCTCCGGCATTGGCACCGTGGTGTCGAACCCCCGCCCGTCGTCGGAAACGCTGGCGACAATGGTGCCGTTGTGGGAGCTCACGGCGACAGCGATCGCGTCCGCGTCCGCATGACGCACGGCGTTGCGCACCGCCTCCTGGGTGACCCGGTACACCAGGCCGGCAACGGGGATGTCGGGCTCGGTCTGCACCTCGTACTCCACTTCCGCGCGCACCCCGCTCGTTCGAATCGGGGCGAGAAGGTCGTTGAGCGCGACCTCGAGCCCGTGCTCGGCGAGGCTCGGCGGATAGATCTCCACCAACAGCGAGCGCAGCGACTGCAGGCTGCGGAGGACGCCGGTCGACGCGGTGGAGAGGTCTTCGGAGAGACCCGGCGACACGTCTGCTGCAGAGCGGGACGCGGCCGTGAGCGCGTAGGAGGTTCCGACCAGTTCCTGGACGGCACCGTCGTGGAGGTCGGCTGCGATGCGGCGTCGCTCGGCGTCCGAACTGTCGAGCGCCCGCTGAAGCAACATCTCGCGCTCGCGCTGGCCCCGCTGCAACCAACGGCTCATGTGCCACGCCAAGAAGAGGTGCAGCAGCTGCAGCCCGGCGAGCGATCCGATCACGATGGGCGCGAGGGCTCGGAAGATGCGGCCCGTCGACTCTTCCACGCCGTCGATCTGGAAGTAGGCCTCGTAGAGAAGGGTGTCCCCGTTGGGACCCCAGACCGGCAGGTAGACCTCGAGGAGGTCGCCGAACTCTGTCTCGAACCGGTTCTCCTCTCCCTCCACCGAGGAGACCTCGGAGATGACCTCGAGGTTCTCGAACACTTCGAGCTGATCACCCTCGAACTCATACACCTCGCCGATCAGCCGCGGCTCATCGGAGTAGACGATCCTCCCGGTGTCATCCCAGAGCTTCACCCGCACCGTGTCGTCGGTGAGCACCCGCTCGCGAACGATTGCATCGAATCGGGCGATCTCGTCGGGGTCTCCCTGGATGACGCCGTCGGTGAGGTTGGGCTCGAGAACCGTGTGAGCCACGACGTCGGTGAGCACCCGAACGTCGGTCGTGGCCTCGCCCTCACCAGCCTGTCTGGATGCGTACAGACTCGCGCCGGCGACCCCGACGAGCCCGGCCAAGCCCAGGACCGCTGTCTGGAGGAACGGGTTCGTGCGGAGGTGTTGACGCAGACCGCGCTGATGCCGAGAAGCCTCCCCTTCCAGCGACCGTGTCTGCTGTCTGAACATGTTCATGCCGCACTTCCCGGCAGCATCAACGTGAGCCCAGTCAATTCCCGCCGGGCGTGCAACACCAAGACTCCCTTGCCGGACCGAGCCCAATCTCCACCATTCGGGGCGCTCACGCAGCCACCGATCGAACAGATGCGTCCGCCATCGACAGAAGTCTCACTGTCGATACCGACAGCAGGAAGTCCAGAAGTGCGCCGATGAGGGTGCGGTCGAATGCGTCGTGGGACAGGTGACTCAGCTGAAAGCCGAACGCCTGACCGCTCGGGGTCCCGTTGAGGGCTGCTGCGATCGCGTCGTCGAGGGAATCCCTCACCCGCGACGCATCGACGGCGACCGGGAGTTCCACGATCGCGGGGTCGGTTGCGCGGGTTGCGGTGAAGTCCCGGCTCAGAATGGACAGCTCGCAGATGCGGAGGGCCACCGCGATGTCGCTCCGACATCGATTCCACGGTGCGGTGAAGACGGGCTCGACCCGGTCGCCGAATCGTTCGGTCAAGATGCGGTGCCCTTCGACGATGTCCCGCGTCACGGCGGACATGAGCCGTTCGTCGCCGAACTCCGACGTCTCGCCCCGAACTTCGTGGTTGACATGTGCGTAGCCGAGTTGGTGGATCCGGAGGTCCGCCGGATGGGCGAGCACGCGATCAACCAACTCGGCGGAACACTCGGTCGGAATGACCGCGAGATCAAGCGGCACCTGACGCGACGCAAAGAGGTCGCACAGCGGAAACAGTTGGTCGTCGCCCCATCCGACACAGTCGTCGCGAAAGAAGATCTCCACACGTCCGCGCCGCGCCAAGGCAGCCCGTGTCGCGGCGAAGTAGCTCACAATCGGTCCCCTCTCCTCATCGCCGACCCCACGAGAAGGCGTCGCGCCAACGAACTCGATCCACGCGTGTCCCGCGGACCATCTCGACAACGTCGTCGTTGGCTGACAGAACCTCCGGAGTCGGTTCGTCCGCCGCCAGCGGGATCACTGCGGTGAGAAAGAAACAGTCAGCTTCCTCCGCAGAGAACGAAACGATCGGGGTCGGTATACCTTCGCCGTCGGTAGTCGTCACCCAACCCCGCTCGAGTGACAGCGATGCTGGTCGGCAGGCCAAAAGGGCGAGATTCGGCGTCCGCACGACACCGGGCCCCTCCATTCGAATATCCGACAGCGCCTCCGCATCGAGGTGAAATCGCAGGTCGTACTGGTGTGGTTCGCGTGCGAAGAGCCCGTCGATGACGAGCCACCACGAGCCGGCGATCATCCGCACCTCGCGACGGTGAATGACGTCGTGGTCGGACCTGACCAGCTCAGCGGCGCACCGCGTGGTCAGCTCCGCATCTCGGACCGGGAGCCAGCGGACATCGAGGGGTCCCGGGTCGACGGGTGGAACGACCGAGGATGGGTGACGCCGGTCGACGGTCACCGTGTTGGACCACGGCCCATCGTCCTCGTGGCTACCGGGATCGATCTGCGCAGCGTGACCGGTCACCAGCGGACTCCCACCGCCGAACACCTCGATGTGGAGTGGGGAGACCGGTCCTGGCACTTCCTCCGCCGGTAGGCCGCAGTCGAAGATCAGGTGGTTCACCGCATCGAAGTCGTCAGCCCCATCGCCCCAGCCGCTGCGGTGCACGACGTAACCGCCCTCGGGAAATCGGGCGGTCGTGGTCTCGGGCAGGCGCCCCTCCCGCCCCGCGGTTGCGACATATCGCAGGTCGTCGCGCACGAACACCTCGGCCGCATCCTCGAGGAGTGCCCTGGCGTCGAGGTAGCGAGGCATCGCTCCGTCGGGTCGAAGGGCGGCGGCCAGGAACTCGGCCGCCCGCTCCACCCGCCCCGGAACGTCCGGCGGCAGGTCGAGGCCGAACCGCCGAGCGTTGAGGAGCAGCGCGATGAAGGATCGAAGGGCCTCAGCATGGATGGGCAGCGAGCGCGCCCGGTGCACCCCGTCCGGAAGGATGTCGAGGCACAGGGTCCGATACAGCTCGTCTCGCGCCGATCGAACCAGCGACTGATCTGGGTCGAGGCCTGGGAGGGCCAGGCCGACGATCAGGAGAGCGCTGAGTTCCACCGCCCGGTGGCGCGGGTCGTCGGTGAGGCCCGATCGAACGTGAGCGAACTGTTCGGCGACGGACCCGGCGACCTGATCCTGGAACACGACGGGAAGCGGGCCGATCTCCGGAAGGGCCTCGAAACGCTGCCACGCATCGATCCAGTGGAGAAGTCGCCGAGCCGTGACGTGGCTCGGGTCATAGTCGGCGGGAATCTGGTCGATCCAACTCCCCACCAACACGCGCCAGAGATCGACGTACGCCGTCGAACCGGTGCTGGCAGCGGCATGGACCAGGTCGACGCCGAACTCGAAGAGTCCCGGCGCCGAGCCATCGCCCGCATCGCCGATGCGACCACTCGAACGCCAGTCGGGCGTCGAGTCCAAGAGCGCCACATCGCCGCGCTGTCCGAAACGCCCTTCGGCGACGTCGTTGGCCACCTTCAACGACCCGGCCCGGGTGGCCACGAGCGCGACGTCGCGGCGGCCGGTCACCGGGTGCACCCTTCGGACGCTGTGCCGCCGCGTCGCGGGGAGTCCGCACGTCTCGCCGCCAACGCGTCCATCGCTTCCCTTCAGTGCCCCGGGTCGAGGGTGCAGTCAGGACTTCCCGGAGCGCCATCCCCATGGTCGTCAGAGGCAAGCCCTACTGACCATCGGACATCCGTCGTACGACTCGGCGCCCGCAGCCTGCGAGTTGTGCAGGCACAGAACCGCCGATCAGCGACGCAGCTCGCTGCGCTTGAGCTGTGCTTAGGGTTCGCCTTCGCGGCTCTTCAGGTTCGGCCTTCGGACCGATAGCTGCGGCACTCGAACCGGTGGCCTGGTCGTACGACCTGTGGCCCCTGATCAGCCCTCTCGAAGCGTCAGCACCGCCTCGGCCTGCGCCACCAGCAGGGCCACATCCGCGACCATCACGAACGGATCGAGGATGCCGGACTGGCCCGTCGACGCGGACCACGTCACCTCCCAGTCGATCGACACCGAGGCCGGCCAGCGGCCGTCGGGGTGGTGGGCCGACACCCAGGCGTAGGTGTAGGCGCAGGTGGACTCAGCTCCCTCTACCCACGGCGTCCCAGGACCCGTGCACGTCAGCGCCCGCGAGCCGTCACCCGGGTCGAATCGCAACAGCACCGGGGTCGCCGTTGCGGTCACCGACACGTTCCCGGCCACCGCAGTCGCCTCCACCGCCGTCCAGTCCTCCGCAGGCACCCAGAACCAGGTGCCCACCCCCACGAGCGTCCGGGCTGTCGCCGCCGGTGGAGAGAACCGCGGCGCCGGCAGCGGCAGCAGGAGTGATTCGCGGGCCCGGATCGCGAGCGCTCGAAGAGCCGGAACCTCGTCGAACCACCGGTACTGAATCCGCGGGGCCTGATCGGGACACAGCCGCACGAACAGAATCTGGATGAATCCCTCCACCGTCCGCCGGCTGAGCCCGCCCTCGCCCTCGCCGAGCCCAGCGACCAACTCGGGCGGAACGAGCCCGATGTCCGCCACGGTCACCTCATCCCAGAACGAGCACCCGTCCGCACCATCACCCGGCCCACCCGGCCGGTTCTCCTCGGCGTACAAGTCCACCCCATCCTCCGACCCCCGCCGCTCGACGGTGCCCACACCTTCACCACCACGATCGGCTTGGGCGACTCCCGCGAAAGACACGGACCAGAGAACGAA
>CAYUBX010000090.1:0-8584 GCA_964443165.1 uncultured Acidimicrobiales bacterium | reverse complement strand
TCAGGGCGGCGATGGTTTCACTTTGCCGTAGTGGGTTCAACCGGTTGAAAACCCGAGTCGCTATATTTTGTACGAACCGCCGAATTCGTAGTTGTACCATTCCTTCACCAAGCACCGTTACGCTAAGGGCTTGATGTTCCGCATCCCCGGCGGTTTCGGCACGTAGCCAACGCCATGTCTCGTGACTCAGCCGCGTGGCTTTCGCACTTCGGGTTCCGGCTTTGAGCTCGCTGGCGGCTACGCCATCGGTATACAAGGTTGTCGATATGCTCGGCACCAAAGCGGCGCCTATGGGGTTGTTCATCAGGTTGCCGGTGGTGGGCACCAACATGTTATTCGCCGGCATGCAATTGACGAAGATGATGGGATTGCCCATGGTGGTCTGTCCCATCTGTTTGAAAAGCGGATTGGCGGTTCCGGCATCATCGCCCGAAGTCATGGGGATTTTAGCCGCCATGTTCAGCGATGGCATGAAGCCGACGAACACGTTGGGCGAAAAAGGTACGGCCATGGCATTCATGGCAAGGTTGGGATAGGGAATGGGCACCGGCGCCGGGGCGGCAGGCGTCAGACAAACGTCTGGAAAGCCCATGTTCATCCCCAAGCCGTTGTTCGATGCGGGCATCATGGTTTCACCGAGTTAGCCGAGGTGGATCTCTTTGCCGTTGATTGTAACCGTGCCTTCGGTCGCCACGTTGGCGCGGCCGGCGGCGGTGTGCCATTCGCCGGTGATGAGCTCGCGCTTCTCGCCGAGGTGCTGGCTGAGCAGTTCCCGGGCGGTGCGATAGACTCGGTCGGCCCGCTCGACCACCGAGCCGGCGAGTATTTTGAGTTTAGCGCCGAGCAGTTCCACGGTGTCGCCGTGCACGTAGACGCCGTCATCGCCCTTAAGATGGAGCTTTCCGCGCAAGGCGTGTAGGTGCACATTGCCGAGAAAACGCAACGCCACGTCTCCTTGGGCTTTGAGCACGCCGATGACGTAATAGGCTTCGTCTTGCCCAATGATGAGCAACACGTCATCGGGTTGGGGATGGTAAGGAAAGGCCAGCGCCATGTCGGCGCGTACCTCGAGCTCGTTGGCAAGCGACGCCCGTACGGCGCCTCCTATGACCTCGAGTACCCGTCCGGGACCGAGGTAACGATCCGGTTGATCCGTCGGTAAGGCCGTCGGTAAGGGGAACGGAGCGGATGCGGCTGACATGGTATACTCCTTGGTAGCTTAGCGAGCGGATTCCGCCTGCGGAGGGCGGTATGATTCGGCCTCTAGCCGGTCGAGGTCGGTGTCGCGAAGGCCCGTCCTTGTGGCACCGGTCCAAATGGCTTGGTCCTTTTTTACGTTATGAAGATTAGCGAAATACAGGTTTGCGCCATTGAAGTCGGCATTCGAGATGTCGGAATGAGACATGTCGCAGAAATTCATCTTCGCGGACGCGAACACCGCACCATCGAGCTGGGCTTGGTCCATCATGGTGTCCCGTAGGTCGCAACGAGCGAAAATCGTGTTCGAGGCTTGGACTTTGGTAAAGGTCGCATTGCGCAGCTTGGTGCCTTTGAAGTTGGCGGAGCGTAAATCCGCTTCACCAAAGAACGTACCTTTAGCCTGAATGCCGCTGAGCTCAGCCTTGGGAAGTTTACTCTGCTTGAAGTTGGAGTAATCGAGCAAGCACTCGTCAAAGCGGGCTTCCGACAGATCCGCTTCGTTGAAGGTACAACCGAAGAATTGGCAGCCCCGCAGATCCATGCCGTGCATGTCGCACTTTTGAAACAAACATGTGCGGAAGTTCAGATACTGTAACGTGAGCGGCTTGAGATCGATACTGCCGAGATCCACGCTCTCGAAACTCGTCTGCTCGAGCGTGATATCCGTGAGGGTGGCTTCATCTAAGAACACTTGTTTGAATACGGCCCGGGTCAAATCGGCACCGGTCAAATCCGCTCGGCTCAGTGCGCAACGTACGAAAATGGTTCCCGTAAGATTCGCTCCGCTCAGATCGGCATCGGTAAAGTCGACCATTTCTAGCTCCCGGCCCGCGAGATCCACCCCGGGAAGTTTGGCTTTGCGAAACATGGCCATGAAAAGATGGGCATCGGTCAAATCGGCATCGGTGAGATCGACTCCTGCTAAAACGGCACGCTCGAGGTTGGCGCCCCGTAGGCTCGCCCCGCGAAGATCCGCACCCCGAAGCACGCTGTAGCTCAGATCGATCCCGTCGAGTTTGAGTCCCGATAGATCTAGATTGTCCAGATCGCTGCGTTTAACCACTGAATCCGGAACGTCCCGGGGCGTTAAGATGCACTCTTCGAACACGCACATCATCATCTTTGGCGCCAGTTGGGCCTGCCGGAGATCGGCCCGTAAAAATACGATCTTTTTCGCATTCGCCTCGGTGAGATCGAGCCGCTCGGTCTCGAGCTGCACACGTCGAGCGGCGGAGACGAAGCCGGCCTTGGCGTCGTCGTGCGCGGCGCGCACCTCCTGCTGGGCGGCGTTGAGCGCTTGCCCGACGCTGCCCCGCTCCTCGGCCTCCACCTGGCCCATGAGCCTCTTCAGCCCGCCGAGAGCCGACTTCTTGCCGAAGAGCTGCGACTCGATGGCAGTGAGGCCTTCTAGATCGGCAGCGGAGGCGATCGTCGCCAGCGACGCAGCGCGCGCGTCCTCGATCTCGTCGTACACGGTCATCGGGAAGAGAGGTTACGGGACCGCGTCCCGTACCCACGAGCCGGATTGTTCACGACGTCGCCCTCATCCGGTACATCACGATCCCGGCGGTGACGGCGACGTTGAGCGACTCCACCGGCGGTGCCATCGGCACCGCCACAGCCTGGTCGACCTCCGCTAACGCCTCTGCACTCACCCCGTGGGCTTCGCTTCCGAGAACCAGGGTCATCTGGGGCAGGGACTCGAGGTCGTCGATGCCGTGAGCTGCATCGGCCGAAGTCGCGACGCGGGTGTGGCCGGCGGTACCGAGCCTCCGCAGCGCATCGACCGGCTCGACCTTGCGCACCACGTCGAGCGCGAACACCGTGCCGGCGCTCGCCCGAACCGCCCGCGGGCTCCATAGATCAGCGGTGCCGGACCCCGCGACAACAGCGTCGAACCCGGCGGCGGCCGCAGTGCGGACGATCGCTCCCGCGTTGCCGGGATCCTGGACGCGGTCGATCACGACAACCCGCTCACACCCCAGCACGTCGTCGATGGGCCTGTCGGCGCGACGGACGACGGCGAGAACACCCTGCGGGGTCTCGGAGTCGGCCAGCCGGTCGAGAGCCTGCGGATCGATCTCGATCAGCTCGGCCGCGCCTCCGACGAGCTCACCGACCGTCTCGAGACGGTCGGGGCGCACGAAGACACACTCGACGTCGGCGAGACAGTCGAGAGCTGTCTGCAGCGGGCGTGGCCCGTCGAGGACGGTGACGCCCTCGGAGTCGCGAAACCGGCGATCGCGAATCAGGCGACCGAGACGGACGACTCGCTGGTTGGATGCGGCGAGAATCAGCCGGCCTGTGCGGACTCACGAGCCGACTCGGCGGCCTCGACCAGCTTTGCGAACGCCGCAGGATCGTGGACGGCCATGTCGGCCAGGATCTTGCGATCCACCTCGATGCCAGCGGCACCGAGCCCGTTGATCAACTTGCTGTAGGTGGTGCCGTTCTCGCGGGCCGCGGCGTTGATGCGCTGGATCCAGAGACGCCGGAACTCACCCTTACGGGCCCGGCGATCGCGAAACGCATACTGCCCGCTGTGCATCACCTGTTCGTTGGCGGCGCGGTAGGACCGGCTCTTGTTGCCGTAGTAGCCCTTCGCCTTGTCGAGGGTGGCCTTGCGGCTCTTGCGACCCGCGACCGAACGCTTCACTCGTGCCATTGATCTGAACTCCCGTGTCGTTCGGCTCGGATCACTTCCCCAGCATCTTGTTGATGCGGGGCTGATCTGCCTTGTGGACGTCGGCCTCCAGGGCGAGCCGCCGCTTCCGCTTGGCGGACTTCTTCTCGAGGATGTGGTTGCGGTTCTGCTTGCGGCGCACCAGCTTGCCGGAACCGGTGGTCTTGAAGCGCTTCTTGGCGCCGCTGTGCGTCTTCATCTTGGGCATGAGGGACTCCGTGGAGGGAGAGGTTCGAAGGAGTGGGTGGCCCGAGCTGGGCGCCTGATCAGGAGTCGGCGGCGTCGCCGTCGGGAGCGTCTGGCGCCCCCTCGTTGGCATCTGCCTTCTTGGCCGTTTCCTTCTTGCGCTGCTGGGCCTGTTTGTCTGGGCTCAGCACCATGGTCATGTTGCGACCGTCGAGCTTGGGGAACTGGTCGACCTTTCCGACCTCGTCCACCGTCTCGGCGACACGCTCGAGGATCTCCCGTCCCAACTCGGGATGGAACACCTCGCGACCCCGGAACATGATGGTGATCTTCACCTTGTGGCCCTCGGAGAGGAACTTCTCCACCTTCGAGGTCTTGGTGTCGAAATCACCCTGGCCGATCTTCGGCCGGTACTTCATCTCCTTCAAGGAGACGTTGCTGGCTTTGCGGCGGGATTCCTTCGCCCGCTGCGCGGCCTCGTACTTGTACTTCCCGTAGTCCATGATCCGACACACGGGAGGGTTCGCATTCGCTGCGACCTCCACGAGATCCAGATCGAGACCCCGGGCGATGTTCAGGGCTTCTGGCAAGGGCTTGATGCCGATCTGTTCGCCGTCAGGGGCGACCAGACGCACCTCCCGCGCCCGGATCCGTTCGTTGATCCGGGCATCGCCGTCGTCTGCGCGTGCTATGGCCGTGCTCGCTTGACCATGGGACCGTTCGCCAAAAGACGTCTCCTCGTCCGTAACTCGGCACCCCGCGCCGGACGACGAAGGGCGGACTCGCGATGCTCACGAAGTCCGCCCACAACACTATCGACTCGGCCGAGGCCACGGCTGGGTGAGCCGATTCGACCGGAGAAGAGTGACCTCGGCGCGCCTCGCAGCGGCCGGGTGGGGAGAGCCCGCTTGTCTCGGTTGTCAAGGACGTAGGGTACCAGCATGAGCAGTTTCTGGACACCTTCGGGAGAGCACGAGGTCCCGCCGCCTGGCGCAGAGGGGCCGCCCGGTGGCCCCGGGGCCGATCTTCCGCCCGGATACGGCGCCGACGGCGAGGTGGATCCCGAGATGGCCGCGGCGATGGAAGAACAGATGCGCCAGGCCCAAGAGCAGCTCCTGTCGGTTCCGGCCGCCCAGATCGTGTCGAATCATCTGATCGGGTTGTTCGAGCTCGCCGCGCTCCACCTCCGCGTCGATCCACCCAACCTCGAAGAGGCGCGGATCCCGATCGATGCCATGGGCCTCGTGGTGGAGAACATGGGCGACCAGATCGCCGACGGCCAGACGCTCGCTGCTGCCCTTCAACAGATCCGGATGGCGTACGTCGAGGTGCACAACCAATACGCCGGAGACGGCGACCCCGACGAGGACGACGACTAACGCCGGCACACTGCAAGTTGAGTCACTTCGGTGCCTGACACCAAGGTGACTCAACTCCGATGTTGCTCAACTTCGGGGTGACTCCAGGCGGGTGTCTGGGTCGAACGCGGCGATCGCGAACCAGAACGTGTCGAGGTGCTCGACGGGGCGTAGCCGCTCCCCCGCGGCTGGACCGCTCACCGCTTCACCGAAGAGGTTCCAGCGGCTGCCGTCCGCGGATTCGAACAGACCCGGTTCGCCGCTCGGCGTCATGCCGGCTGCTACTTCGCCCGCCTCGTAGACCGCAACCGCCCCCACGTCACGGCCACCGGCGACCGTCTGGCGATGCAGCGGCGACACGGTGCCCGACGCGTAGAGGAAGACAACCTCGACGCCGCCGATGACCGTGGAGTGGACGCCGGCCACAGCCAGTTTCTCCCAGGCCACCGTCACAGAGTCCTCCCCCAGCCGCGCGACGGCGACGCGATCCTTCGGGCGGAGGCGCTCGTCGGTCGTACCGCTGAACAGGAACGGCGGGTTGTTCGGGTCGTCGTAGCCCGGGTAGGGGTTGGAGCCGTAGTCGCGGCTGAAGCCCGTCGCTCGGCTCAGCACCAAGGCGTTGGGGTATGCGGAGACGAAGTCGCTCCACGCGACGGTCACCATCGGGAGCAGGGTCAACTGCGTCCCCGTGAGGTGTCCCACGACTGCCAGCCCGTCGAAGTGCGTCCACAGGCTCTCCGTCTGGCGGTCGTACATGATCAAGCTGCTGTTGTAGAGCGAGCCGGACGTACCGAAGTCGAGAATCGTGCCGTCGTCGAGCGTGCGTTCGTACGCGACCGCCGAGTTGCAGAGTGGGCAGTACGACACCGTGACCGGCTCCCCGTCGACGGTGTCGTTGACGATCTCGTGCCACGTGAGCACCTGCACTGGGTAGGCACGCGTCTCCGCCCCCATCTCGAGCACCACCACCGCCTCGGAGTCGTCGAGCCAATCGATGCTCGAGGCCGTCTCGAAGAATGGCCGATCGATCGGCGGGATGCCGTCGGGAGGAGGCCCTCCGGAGCGAATCTCGCGGAGATCGACGAGCGGGTCCGGGTGACGTTCGTCGCTGGGGCGCTGCAGACCGGAAACCACGTCCATCTTCGACGAGGACGCCACTTGATCGACCTCCACCACCTGCTCGAGCCCGTCGGCATCGGGAGGGCTGAACCCACCTCCTCCCCCACGTCCGAAGACGAAGGCCATCAGTGCGATCGCCCCCAGGACGAGGAGCGCGCCGATCAACCCGGGAACGACCTGCCGAACACGACTCACGGAGAAGGAACCCGCCCCATCACCAGCCATTCCAGCCGAACTGACGCCCCAGAACCATGTCGAGCAGCGACTTTCGAGCCTACTTGCCGTTCCAGCTGAAGTGCATGGGATCGTCGGCGGAGGACCAGCGGCCTCCCCAACCCCAGCCGATGGCGTCGAAGAGGGCGACGACCGGGTCGCCCTCCACGATCATCCCCGGCCGAACGTCGTCCCGGTCGAAGTAGGCCTCGGCGTACTCGGGCAGGATCAGCGTTCCCTTGCGATACGCGTTGTGGAACGGGTTGATGTCGATCGCCAGGCCGAACGCGTGATTGGACCATCCGCCCGACCCGCCGACGGCAGCGCGGCACTCGAACGAGCTGGTGATGTTGTCGTCGCCTGTCGGGGGGTTGGTCCAGAACTCCGTCGCCATCACCGACATGTCCTCGATCGGGAACCGCATCGCGTAGAGCTCCCCGAAGATCTCCACCGTCTGATCAGCGATTCGCGCGTTGACGATCATCTCCCCGATGTGCGGCCGCTGGTCGAAACCCCAGAAGGTCATGGTCAGGTAGCGGAGATCGTCGAGTCCGACGGGGCACGCGGGCGAGAACGTGGACCGCGGCAGCACCTCGGGCGGAACCGCGCTGATCGTGAAGTGGTACTCGTCGGCGCGCGGCAGCGGGAAGATGTCGACCGTCGCGAGCTGGCGGTCTCGGAGTTCGGGCGGGGTCGGCTGAGCGACGCCGTGGTTGCTTCCCGGCCGCAGCTCGGTCAGAGGTGTGCCGAGCCAGTCGGGTCGCTCGTAGCGAGGATCGACTGGGGGCGGTGGAGCCTGCGCGGCCTCGAGCTCGGGCTCGAGCTCGTCGAGCGCCGCCTCAACCGCCGGGGGCGCATCCACCGCCGCAATCACATGCCAATGGATACCGAACGGGTAGCGGCCCGCGATCACCTCGGCCGGCGTCGGTGCCGCGCACCCCTCGCCGGCGTCGATCAGCACTTCCCACAACCCATCAGCACGCGCGTCGACCTGGTGGTCGAGCGCGACCAGAAAGCGCGCGGGTGCCGCCGCAAGCTCGTCGACGTCAGGGGCTGAGGTGAGGGCTGTCGCCGCGTCCATCAGCCCCGGATCGTGGCCACGGCCCGCGAACGCGATGTCGAGGTGGTTGGCCGTCGAGGACTCCACGACGGCGACCTCCTGGGGCCGCGTCGCGAAGATGTCGACCAGCGTCTCCACGGTGAGGCAGGCGGTCGGCGTGGACGTCCACACGCCGGTGATCGTCGTGGCCGACACGGCCGCGGCACGGTCGAACCGCTCGCACCCGTCTGGCATCGGCTCGTCCGCCGGAATCGCCAGAACCGCTGCGTCGAGATCACACCACCCAGCGGCGTTGGTCCGATGGAGCCCGTCGACACCGGCGTCGACCTCGTCGAGCACCGCGGGCGTGAGCTCGCCGAGTACTCCGTCCACGCCCACCTGTATCGCTCGGGCCGGCGGCTCGGTCGTCGTCGTGGGGGCGGGCGGAGCCTGCACCGCCGTAGCCGGCGCAGGCTCGTCACCCGCTGACTCGCCCGAAGCCGAACACGCCACCGCGAACACCGCCACACACACCGCGGCCACCCCCTGCGTCCACCAACGTGGCTCCGCGCCCATCACCCGACAGGGTAGGGCGGCCTTCTGGGCAATCCTGGGCGCGCCCCGGAAGCGTGGATGTGTCTAGGGGACGATCTTGGAGATCGGGAGCTCGACGATATCGGTGGCGCCCCGCTCCAGAAGCTGGGGGATCAGAACGTTGATCTCCCCTTTGTTGGCGACGGTTTCGAGGGCGAAGCCGCCACCGCCCCACAGCTCGTTGACCGTCGG
>CAYUBX010000089.1:6945-8624 GCA_964443165.1 uncultured Acidimicrobiales bacterium | reverse complement strand
GCCTCCGTGATCTCGGCCAGGTCGTCCGAGGCCATGGCATCACCGATGAACAGTGAGAGGATCCTGTGTGCGACCTCGTGGTAGTCGAGGTCCGCCATGGAGCGAAGATCCGCGTCCGAGAGCTGCGGCCAGGACTCGGGCACGTACAAACCACCGTCGTTCGCCAAGCCGGCGAGCAGTGCGCCGCCGAAGTCGAGGGTGGGCGCGTCGCCTCGGGTGGACTGATAGCGCACGTCTCCGTCGCCCCTCGCCTCAGTCGCCGATGACGCGGATCACCGCGCCCACGTCCCGCACCTGCTCGAGACCGCGCAGGTCGCGGATGGTGGCCTGCATGTCGGCTTCGCGGGCCTGGTGGGTGATGAACACGAGGTGGGCCGTCTCGCCCCGGCCTTCCTGTTCCATCGACTGGATCGAGACACCGTGTCCACCGAAGACGCCGGCGACGGCCGACAGGACGCCGGGTGCGTCGACGACGTCGAGCTGGAGGTAGAAGGCGCTCGACGTCTCGTCGATCGGGCGGATCGCGGCGTCCTGCAAGGCGCCGAGTCCGTCGGCCGTGCCGCGGCGAAGATTGCGGGCCGCACCGATGAGGTCGCCGAGCATCGCGCTCGCCGTCGGGAAGCCACCCGCACCTCGTCCGTAGAGCATGAGATCGTCCACGGCCTCGCCTTCGAGGAACACCGCGTTGAAGCTGTCGCGCACCGAGGCCAGGGGATGAGACTCGGGGACCATCGTCGGGTGGACACGGACGGCGATCTCGCCGTCGACGCGGTCAACCATCGCGAGAAGCTTGATCACGTGGCCCATACGAGCTGCGGCGCCGATGTCGGCCGGCGTGACGCTGGAGATTCCCTCCTGATACACGTCGCCGGCCACCACTCGGGCTCCAAAGGCCACCGTGGCCAGGATCGCCGCCTTGGCGCCGGCGTCATGGCCCTCGACGTCTGCGGTGGGATCGGCCTCGGCGTACCCGAGCCGCTGCGCTTCGGCGAGCACCTCGCCGTAGTCAGCTCCCTCTTCGGTCATCTTCGTGAGGATGTAGTTGGTAGTGCCGTTGACGATGCCCATCACGCGGGTGATTCGCTCGCCGACGAGCGACTCCCGGAGCGCCCGCATGAGCGGGATGCCCCCGGCCACCGCGGCTTCGAAGAGCACGTCGACCCCGCCGGCGGCCGCCGCTTCGAACAGCTCGGCCCCCACGTTGGCAACCAGCTCCTTGTTGGCGGTGACGACCGGCTTGCCGGCCTTCAGCGAATCGATGAGCAGCTGGCGCGCCGGTTCGATCCCTCCGATGGTCTCGACGACCACGTCGACCTCAGGGTCCGCAACGAGGCCGTGGACGTCGCGGGTGAGGACCCCGTCCGGCAACGCGACCGAGCGCTCGGCGGAGAGGTTGCGCACCGCGACGCGGGTGACCTCGAGACGGATGCCGGTGCGGTCGAAGATGGCGTCGGCGTCGTTCTGGATAAGGGAGATGAGCGACCCGCCGACGGTGCCACAGCCCAGCACACCGACGCGGACGGGGGAGGAGTCCGAATCCATGGCGGCCAACTTACCGGGGTGGAAGCGCGGCGCCCTGGTGAGTTCTTCGGGAGTTGAGTCGCAAAGGGGTGTGAGCCCCCAGGGTCGCAACGACACCCCGGCGGTGCGGGGGGGGGGCGCGGGTGGGGCGCGGCGGG
>CAYUBX010000089.1:4983-6935 GCA_964443165.1 uncultured Acidimicrobiales bacterium | reverse complement strand
GACACCGAAGTTACTCAACTACACGACGTCGTAGCGGAGGAGGTCCTCGTCTGTCTCGCGGCGGATGACGAGCCGGGCGTCCCCATCGCGGACGAACACGACAGGCGGGCGGGGGACGCGGTTGTAGTTGCTGCCCATCCCGTGGCCGTACGCACCGGTGACCGGTGTGGCGAGCAGATCACCGACGGCGAGATCGGCGGGAACCGGCGCGTCACGGACCAGCACGTCACCGGACTCGCAGTGCTTGCCGACGATCCGTGCCCTGGCGGGACGAGGTGCATTCGCGCGGGTCGGGACGAACGCGGTGTAGTCGCTCCCATAGAGAACTGGCCGCGGGTTGTCGCCGAAGCCGCCGTCCACGGCGGCATAGGTGCGGATCCCGGGGAGTTCCTTCATCGTGCCCACCGTGTAGACGGTGACCGCCGCCTGGGCTGCGATCGCCCGGCCCGGTTCGGCGAGCACCCGCGCACGCACACCGAGCCGGTCGCAGGCCTCGCGGACCATTGCACCCCACGCCGAGATCGACTGCGCCGCTTCGTCCTCCACGTATGCGACGCCGAGACCGCCGCCAACAGAAAGCTCACCGAGGCCGAGCGGCTCGGAGAAGCGCGCGACCACCTCGAGCGCCTGGGCGAAGCTCTCCACCCGAAAGACCTGGCTGCCGATGTGATTGTGGATCCCGACGAGCTCGACGCCCGATCGCTCGCGCGCTGACTCGACGGCCCGGCTGGCCGCGCCCGACGACACGCCGAACCCGAACTTGGAGTCGTCTTGGCCGGTGGAGATGAACTCGTGGGTCTCGGCTTTGACCCCCGGCGTCACGCGCAACAGCACCCGGGCCGTCCGACCGTCTTCGGCGTGGAGCGACTCGAGGCGGTCGAGCTCGTCGAAGCTGTCCACCACGATCCGGCCCACGTCATTGCTCCGTGCGAGCCGGAGCTCGTCGATGGACTTGTTGTTGCCGTGGAGAACGATGCGATCGCCCGGCACGCCCGCCGCGACCGCCGTCGCCAACTCGCCGCCGCTCGCCACGTCGAGGTGCAGCCCTTCCTCGTGAACGAGGCGCGCCATGGCGATGCACAGGAAGGCCTTGCAGGCATAGGCCACCCCGTCGCCAAAGGCATCGAGGGCCTCGCGGCAGCGGCGACGGAGATGCTCTTCGTCGTAGACGAACAGTGGCGTTCCGAACTCGGCCGCGACCTCCGCGAGATCGCATCCGCCCACCGAGAGGTGACCGTCTGCGCCGATCTCCGCCGTGTCGGGGAGAAGCGCCAGCGGAACCGGCTCGTCGCGAGCGCTCACATCTCCTCGGGGGCCGACACGCCCAGGAGATCGAGACCGATCGCGAAGCCGACGCGCGCCGCCTCGACGAGCCACAGCCGAGCCTGGCGCAGTTCATCGTCGACGTCGCTCCGCAGGATCGGACAGTCGTGGTAGAAGCCGTGAAACGCAGCGGCGAGGTCGCGGACCCAGGTCGAGATCTTGTGCGGCGCGCGCTCTCGCAAGGAGAGTTCGAGCGTCTCCGGCAGAGCGGAGAGCAAGCGGAGCACTTCGAGCTCACGCTCGCGAACGAGCAGTCCCAGGTCACTGGCTGCGAGGTCTCGCCGAACGATGTCCCGGTTGGCGGCCTCGCGCCCAATGCTCTGGATCCGCGCATGGGCGTACTGCACGTAGAACACGGGGTTCTCGTTGGCCTGCGTGGCGAGAAGATCGATGTCGATCGTCTGCCGGGTGTCGATGGACTGCAGCAGATACGCGAAGCGGGCCACGTCGGGGCCGACAGCGTCGACGAGCTCCGCGACCTCCACCATCGTCCCTGTGCGCTTGCTGAGCCGCACCTCGGCCCCGCCGCGCATCAAGGTGACGTTCTGCCCGATGATCACCTCGTAGGCGTCTGCGGGGTGCCCGAGCATCTGCATCGCTGCACTCATCCGGCCGACGTACCCGTGGTG
>CAYUBX010000089.1:0-4973 GCA_964443165.1 uncultured Acidimicrobiales bacterium | reverse complement strand
ATCCGCTCCGAGGATGTCGATCACGAGGTCCCCACGGGTGAACTTGTCGTGGTGGTAGGCGATGTCTGGGACGAAGTACGTGGGCTCGCCGTCGCTCTTGATCAGGACGCGGTCCTGATCGTCGCCGAAGTCCGTCGTCCGTAGCCAGGTCGCGCCGTCTCGCTCTTCGACATATCCGCCGGTGCGAAGCTCAGCGACTGCGGCCTGCATCGCGCCAGCGTCGACCAACCCCTTCTCGCTGTCCCAATGCTCGAACTCCACGTTCATCGAGGTCAGTGCGTTGGAGATGTCGCGCAGCGCACGCTCACGACCCCACTCGGCAGCATCGACCCCGTCCGGCATCTCGCTGGCCCACTCGGCGATGTACGCGCCCTGGTAGCCGTCCTCGGGAAGCTCGGCGTCGTTCTTGCGCGCTGTCAACGACGTACCGAAGAGCTGCATCTGAACGCCCCGGTCGTTGACGTAGAACTCGCGCTGTACGCCGTACCCACACCGGGCGAAGATCCGAGCGAGGGTGTCCCCGAAGGCGCCCCACCGGCCGTGGCCTGCGTGGAGTGGGCCCGTCGGGTTGGCGCTGACGTACTCGATGTTGGCGGTAACACCGGCACCGACGTCGAGGCGCGCGTAGCCGTCGCCCGTCTCGACGACCTCGGTGAGGACGTCGTGCAGCCAGGTGGGCGCGAGGCGGAAGTTGACGAACCCGGGCCCTGCGATCTCCACAGAGGTCACGTGGGGCGGTGGATCCGCTGCGATGCGATCGACGATGTCCTGGGCGAGTTCGCGCGGGTTACGCCCGGCCGCCTTCGCGCTGGCCAGCGCCACGTTGGACGACCAGTCACCGTGGTCGCGGTTGGCCGGGCGCTCGAGGTGGACCGCCGCAGGGCGCGGCTCGACCTCCAGCACGTCAAGCGCGGACGACAGCGCGGCGACCAACGCTTCTCTGATCACGGGCACCGCTCCTCGGGGGTCAGGTCGTGCTCGGCGATCGACTGTACCGCCGCGCCCGCGCCGCCCAGCAGCTGATTGGGGTGCTGGCCCCGACCGGGATGCCGTTGCCTGCGCACTCGGCCGAGGCGCTACATTCCTTCTCTTGCTCGACGGGGCCATCCAGCTCCCCGAGCCCGCCCTCGTAGCTCAGGGGATAGAGCAGTGGCCTCCGGAGCCATGTGCGTAGGTTCGAATCCTACCGAGGGCGCTCTCGCAGGTCGTCAGGCGCCGGCGCCGAGCTCGGTCACCGCGGCCAGCACCCGATCGTCCCGGCGACCGTGCCACCGACCAGTGAGCGCGATCGCAGGGCGCGGGCCGGTGACGGGGCGTCGATGCAACGTGAGCTCGAAGCGCTCGCGCCGCGCGACAGCACCTTTGGGCCCCACTCCTGGCTCGGAGCCCACTCTGCGATGAGCTCCTCCTTGGTCGGAGCGATCGTCGCAACGTGAAAGATTGCCATGGCCGAGCGGTCGACCCGCACGGTCCCGAGGCCGGACGACGATCTGTTCAAGTCGCCGATCCACACTGCCGATCACCTGCGGGTCACGAGATGCGAGGAGGAAGCGCAACCGTCGTGACGCCGGGTGGAGGGAGCGCGATGCGAGACGGACCACCGACAACACGGGACGAAAAGGGATCAGTCGTCCCCCTGGTCGCGATCATGGCGACGGTTCTGTTCGGGATGGCCGCCATCGTCATCGACGCCGGCGAGGTGTGGGCCGCGCGCCGCCAGCTGATCACGGCTGGCGACGCAGCCGCCCTCGCCGCCGCCCAGGAATACGCCATCGGAGGAAGCGGCTGCAGCACTGTCGCTGGCGACTACCTCGGTGACAACTACACCGCGGCATCGCTCGACACCTGCTCCATCGTCGGCGAGCGCATCCAGGTGAGCGCGAGCGTCGTCGTGGCTCACAACTTCGCTCAGATCCTCGGTCGCACCGAGACCACCATCGATGTGGACGTGTTCGCTCGGTACGGCGTGGCGACGAGCGGCTCGGGACTCCGGCCGTTCGCGATCTGTGCGGAGAGCATCGGATTCACGGCGTGGCAAAGCTCATATCACTCGACCTCGCAGGTGTTCCGGATCATGTACACGAAGGACTCGCCTGCGAGCTGCGGGTCCTACGTCCCAGGCAACTGGGGGATCATCGATTTCGACGGCGGTTCCAACTCCAACAGCGAGACGCGCGAGTGGGTCGAGAACGGCTACCCCGGTGAGGTCACGGTTCCTGGTGCGTATGAGGGTGACCCCGGAGCGTTCTCGAACAGTCTCAACATCGACACGATCGTCGGCGAAGAGATCCTGTTACCCGTCTACGACTTCGCCTCGGGGAGCGGCGCCAACGCCACGTTCGAGCTCGTCGGCATCGTCGGGGTGATCATCCACGGCTACAAGGCCAACGGCGCCCAGGCCTCGCGCTACCTCGACATCCAGTTCGTCACCAAGGTCCTGTCCGGCGGATGCTGCGACGGCGCCGGCGCGGTCGACGCTGGGGTGATGGGCATCGAGATCTGCGGATACGAGTCCCTCGTCGACTGCAGCTGACTGCGTCATCGCGGCGCCACGCGAGCGTCGGGGTGCAGGAAGGACAGCGGTTCGAGACCGAGGGATGCACGATCGCCACGGGCGCCCCAACGGTCCGCCGAACGACCCGTCGGCGGGTTCTTCCTGCCCGCCGAGCCCGCCGATGGGTCGCCTCGTCCTCCGTCCCTCTCGGTTCTGGGCGCGCGGAGGCTTGGATCGCGGGCGCCGGCGCGCCCGAAAGCGACGGTCAGTCGCGTGCGGCGGCGGACCAGCCGGTGATCTCGGTGCGCTCCACCACGATGGCCGCACCCGTCGGGCGGCGGTCGCGGTACTGGGGGTAGCGCTTCGCGAGCAGCTCGATGGCGTGCTCCCACTCAGGACCGCTGGCGTGCACCTTCGCCCGGCCTCGCACCCGGACCCACCAGAGCTGGTCCCAATCCTCGTCGTCGTAGTGCTCGGCGAGGAGGGTCACCTCCGGGAACTGCCGCACGTTGTCGAGCCGCTTGAGGTCCGTCGTGGACTTGGGCTTGTGGTCCACCGCGGTGACGACGACGTCGTCATCGAAGGCGAACGTTACGGGGACGAGATCGACCCTGCCGTCGGTTCGAATGGTCGCGAGCGTGGCCACGCGCGCTTGTTCGAGTAGGTCGAAAAGCTCGGAATCAGTCATGTTTCCTCGGCGAGACTGGCCACCGCATCGGGCCGGGGGGAACACCGGAACTCAGGTGGCGACGCTTGGGAGACCCTAGCCGCAGACCGCGGCCCTCCCAACCGTTTCGGGGACCTCCTCGGAGGTTCATTCGCCAACGGGTGCGGGACGGTTCGAGGTGCGTAGTCTCTTTCCATGGCCGTGACCGAGACTCCCGCCGACGTACAGAAGAAGGAGCGCTGGACCTTCCAGTGGAAAGAGCTCCACGAAGAGGTCATCACCTCGGGTCTGTGCACCGGCTGCGCCGGCTGCGTGATCAGCTGCCCCCACGACGTCATCGGATACGACCACGTCCAGGGCGGGTTCAAGCCGTTCCACCTCGAGGACGAACTCGGTCCGCAAGACTGCGGTCACGGGGTGAAGGGCTGCACCAGCTGCACCCGAGCCTGCCCGCGCTTTCGGACGTGGGAGCACGAGGCAGACGACTTCATGTTCGGACGGCACCGAGACGCGGACGAGCCGTCCGGCGTGTTCAAGGACATCATCCTCACGCGGGCGTCAGACGACTTCGTCCACGAGACCGGGCAGGACGGCGGGCTCGTCTCGGCGATCCTCATCTGGGCGCTTGAGCACGGATACATCGACGCCGCGCTCACCTCCTATGTCGGCGACGGCGACGGCGAGCAGTGGACGGCGTCGCCGGGCGTAGCCTTCAATCGCGAGGACGTTCTCCGGGGCGCCGGCTCCCGGTACACCTACTCGGCCAACACGCTGGCCTACGAAGAAGCGATCGAGGCCGGTGCGCAGAAGATCGCTCTCGTCGGGATGAGCTGCCAGAGCTCGATCATTCCTGTGGCCCAGTCACGCAAGATCGGGAAAGTCGGCAACCGCTTCAAGCTCAACATCGGCCTGCTGTGCTCCAAGTCGTTCGACGAGGCGATCTTCGAGGAGCTCTTCGAGCAGAAGTACGGGCTCGACCGGCACCGGATCAAGAAGACCAACATCAAGGGCGTCTTCCAGATCTGGACCCACGACGGCGGCTACTACGAGATCAACCTCAAGGAATGCCACGCGTGGACGCGTGAGGGCTGCAACCACTGCCCGGACTTCGCCGCAGAGCACGCCGACATCTCGACGGGCGGCATCGGCAAGTACAACGACTGGACCCTCACGATCATCCGCACCCCGCTGGGGCGGGAGATCATCATGAAGATGTTGCAGGACGGCTCGCTGATCGGCCGTCCGGGCGACGACGACCCCGGCGCCATCGCCCTGATGCACAAGCTGAGCGAGAAGTCCCGAAAGCGCTGGAAGAACCTCGGCTTCGACGCCCCCGCCCTCCTCCCGGATCCCGTCAAGAAGTAGCTGCCGGGTCAGTCAAGCGACCGGCGGGAGAAGCCGGGCGGGCCATGGCAGTCCGCAACCGGAGGCTCTGGTTACAGGCACGTGTTGATCAGTTCGACGAAGCCGGGGTTGACGTCGTCGGCGACGAGGAACTCGTCGAAGCGGTCGGCGGGGATCACGTCCTGCGCGCGAAAGGCCGAACAGCGGCAGAGGTCGGCGAGACGGTCCGACCCCTGCTTACAGCCGTTCATATAGCGGTCGGTGAGCTCTTGGGGCCACGGTGGCGGCGCGGCCGCGTCGCGGCAATCCACGAGCGCCGCCGCCACCTCGGGGCTGAACTCGTTGCGTCCCGAGAGCCGGTCTTCGAAGACGATGATGTCGCCTTCGAAGAAGTTGGCCTCCAGCCGCTCGCTCGCGCAATGGCAGGGCCCGACGAGGCTGTCGTCGGCGATACAGGCGTCGAGGAAG
>CAYUBX010000088.1:0-8677 GCA_964443165.1 uncultured Acidimicrobiales bacterium | reverse complement strand
CCGTGGGGCTCTCCGCCTTCGACCAACGCGTCGTACAGCTGAGTCATCTGGTCGATCGGGTGGTGGAGTTCCCACCCGAGCTCGCCCACATAGCTGACTCGTAGGGCGATGCATGGCACGTCGGCCACGGTGGTCTCCTGCGCGGTGAGCCAGCGGAAGTTGTCGTTGGAGAGGTCGGTGTCGGTGAGCGGCTGAAGCACCTTGCGGGCCAGCGGCCCCCCGATGGCGAGGATCGCCCGCTCGTCGGTGACGTCGGTGACGGTGACGTCCTCGCCCTCCTCGATGTGTTGGCGGAGCCAGTCGAGGTCGTGAAGCTCGCCGGCGATCGCGCTGTTGAGATAGAAGCGATCGGGGCCGAGACGGGTGATCGTCATCTCGGTCTCGATGCCGCCGAGCGTGGTCAGCATGTGGCTGAGCCGGGTTCCGCCGTCGCGGACCGGCAGCTTGTTGGCGGCCAGACGTTCGAGCAACGCCGCCGCGTCTGCGCCGGTCACTTCGAACTTGGCGAACGCCGTGAGGTCGGCGATCCCGACCCGATCGCGGGTTCCTTGACACTCGGCGGCGACGATGTCGAACGCATTCGATCGCCGGAAGCTGTGGTGCTCGGGCGAGCCATCTGGGCTGAAGTACTGCGGCCGCTCCCAGCCGAAGATCTCCATCCACTGCGCTTTGCGGGCACCGAGCCGGTCGTAGATCGGGTCGGTCTTGACCGGACGTCCGGCGAACCTCTGCTCGCCCGGAGGCCGGACTTGGTACATCTCGTGGAACTCGTCGATCGCCTTGATCGACGCGTACTCGCCCTTCGGGTAGGTGTGCGGGCCGAAGCGACGGGGGTCCATCTCGGCGACGTTGATCTCGGTCTGGCCGTGCACCATCCACTGGGCGAGGTATTTGCCGGCACCGGGCCCCTGGGTGACGCCGATCGAGGCGCCGGCGCAGACCCAGTAGTTGCGCAGGCCGGGAGCGGGGCCCATCAGGTAGCCGGAGTCGGGCGTGTGGGTGATGGGACCGCTCACCGTGGTCTTGATACCGGCGTCGCCGAAGACGGGGATGCGTTCGGCGGCCAGCTCCAGCCACGGGAACAGCACATCGTGGTTGGGTGGCGTGAGGTAGAAGTGCAGGTTCCAGTCGATGCCGTCGACGCCGTAGGTGACGGCACCCTCCTTCTCGTACGGGCCGATGATCAGCCCGTCGATCTCACGCCGGTAATAGCAGGAGGCCCGCGGGTCGCGAACGACCGGAAGGTCGAAGTCGAGCGCCTCCACCTCGGGGATCGACTCGGTCACCAGGTACTGGTGGATGACCGACACGATCGGCACGTCGTAGCCGACCATCTCGCCCAGCTGGGGGGCGTAACAGCCGGCCGCGTTGACGACGTGCTCGGCGACGACGCGGCCCTTGTCGGTGATGACCTCCCAGCGTCCGTCGGGAAGCGGCTCCATGTCGGTCACCAGCGTGTGGCGGGCGATCTCCGCGCCGAGCTGGCGGGCACCTCGAGCCATGGCGTTGGTCGAACCTGTGGGGTCGCTCCAGCCGTCGTTGGGGGTCCAGAAGCCGAGCTTCACGTCGCTGACGTCGAGCAGCGGATGGTGCTCGAGGATCTCGTTGGGGCTGATCAGGTGACTCTCGACACCCACCAGGTTCAACATTCCCTGGACGTAGCGGAACCAGTCGACCTCGGTGTCGTTGAGCGCCAATCGGATGGCGCCGGTGCCGTGCCAGCCTGCGTTGAGACCCGTCTCCTCCTCGAGCTTCTCGTAGAGGAGCGGTGCCTCGGCGTGCACCTTGGCCATGTTGAGGCTGCCGATAAAGTGGGGCACCAGTCCCGCGGCGTGCCACGTCGATCCGCTGGTGAGCTCCCCCTTCTCGATGAGAACGGTGTCGGTCCATCCCTCATGGGCCAGGTGATACAGGAGGCCGACGCCCATCGCGCCGCCGCCCACGATCACGACCCGATACTCGTCCTTCACGGATGTTCCCCTTGGCAGCATGCTGCGTCCGCGGGCTTCTTGACTGGACGTTCGTCCAGCATCGTTCCACCTACTGGAACGGTTAACCCAATGGGATACAGTGTATTTCGTGCAGGCGCTCGAACGAAGCTTCGCGATCCTCCGAACGCTCGCGGGGAGATCCGCCTCGGTGTCCGTCGGCGAGGTCGCGCGGGCGACGGGTCTCCCCAAGAGCACCGTGTCGAGGACTCTGGTCGCGCTCGAAGAACAGGGCGCCGTGGATCGGCTGGATGAAGCCGGCCACTACGTGATCGGGTCGGGCCTCGCCGAGTTGTCCGTGAAGGCCTCGCCGGTGCGGTTGATGCGGGACCTCGCCCGTCCCGAGCTCGCGGAGCTGTCAGAGCTGCTGGGGGAGGCGTGTGCGGTGACGGTTCTCGACGGCGACGAGGTGCTCTTCGTCGAGACCTCGGCAGCCGAGGGCGTCGTGCAGGTCCAGGACTGGATCGGCGCTCGGTTTCCCCTCCACGTCGTCGCGGCGGGTCTGGCCCTGCTGTCGACGTGGCCGGGTGAGGAGGTCGAGCGGTACGCCGCGGGTGGGCTGGTGAAGAGCACGCCGCAGAGCATCGGTTCGCGGTCCGAGTTGCAGCAGCGTCTGGCGCAGGTGCGCGACTGCGGAGTCGCGTGGACGTTGCGGGAGTTCTCCGAGGAGATCAACGGTCTGGCCGCGCCGCTGTGGATCGGGGACACGCGGGTCGCCGGCGCCATCACCGTATACGGACCCGAGTACAGGTTCCCTGCCGACTCGGCGGAGCGGCTGACCGCCGAGCAAACGATTCTCGACGCCGCGCAGCGGGTGAGCGCGGGGCTGGCGGCGGGCTGACTTCTTCCTCTCGCTGCCCGGGCGTCGAGCAAGCGCGCCGTGGGAGCGATTTGCGACAATGGGCGGGTCCATCGTTCTGGGAGGACAGAGATGACCGACGTCGCACCGAAGTGGGGACCCGACAACACCTACGCCGGCGAGATCGCGATCCACGACGCCGACAGCCATCTGATGGAGCCCAACGACTGGCTGGCGTCCTATGCGGATCCGGCGACCGCGGCCAAGCTCGCCGACCTCAGCCTGCTGGGCGGAGGCGGTCAGGCGACCAACGACCTCGTGGACCAGTGCTGGGAGCGTCGCAACGACCCTGAGGAGACGGCGAAGCTCGCCGCTGACGTGGTCAACGGACCGAAGGGGTACTTCGCCTACGGGTCCATGGATGCCGACGAGCGAATCGGGGCGCTGGATCAACTCGGCTTCCACAGCCAACTCGTGTTCTCGACGTTCTCGCCGAGCCAGTTCCAGCGAAGCAGCGACATCGACCTCGTCTACGGCGGTGCCGCTGCGCACAACCGGGGAATGGCCGACTTCTGCTCGATCGACGAGCGACTGCTCGCCGTGGCGTTCGTGCCCCTCAACGACCCTGCACGCGCGGTCGAGTGCGCGAAGGAGGCGATCGAGGTCGGGTGCCGCGCGATCTGGATTCCGCACGGTGTTCCCACCGACAAGAGCCCAACCCACCCCGACTACGACGAGCTCTGGCAGACGATCGAGGCCGCCGGGATTCCGATGGTGTTGCACCTCGGCGCCAACGGCGGCAACCAGCTGCCGAAGACCTACCACAACAACGGTCGCAACCCCGGCAAGGACTTCGTGGGGGGCGGCGAGAACCTGCGGTCGAAGGACTTCCTCAACCTGTTCCACGACGCCGAGAACCTGTTGTCGTGCATGGTGCTCGACGGCATCTTCGAGAAGTTCCCGGAGCTCATGTGCGGCGTGATCGAGCTGGGGGCCGGCTGGGTCCCCAACCTGATGCGTTCGCTCGATCTCAGCGTGCGGGCGTTCGGCCGACACGAGCCCGAGCTCGAGAAGCTGACCATGAAGCCGTCGGAGTACATCCGTCGCAACGTCCGCTTTACGCCGTGGCACTTCGAGGACGCGGGCTGGCTCATTGGAGAATGTGGGCCCGAGCTGTTCCTGTTCTCGTCCGATTGGCCCCATCCGGAGGGTGGGCGCGACCCGATCGAGGAGTTCGGTTCGAGCCTGACCGACGCGGGTCTCGGCGCCGCCGAGACCCAGGCCTTCTGGCACGACAACTTCACGAGCCTCTACGCCTCGTAGGTCGTCGTTCTGGGCGCGCGATCGCCCGGATGCCGAGCCCTGGCGCGCCCGAAACCTCACGGGTCGGCGAGCTGCTCGCGGGACTGGTCGGGGCCCCACCTCAGGCCCACCCCGACTGTTACATCCGCACCCGCTCATTGCGCGGGTCGTAGAAGCTCCGAATCGACGGAGTGACGGCGATTCGCCGGGTCGCGACCTCGATCTCCCACGATGCGTCTTCGAGCCATGCCCTGGTGACGCCATCCGGGTTGTTGAGGTACGCCATGGTGAGACAGCGGTCCTCGACGTGGCTCCACATGCCGCCCGTCGTGCGCCCCACCATGTCGCCGTCGCGGTAGATGGGATCGTCGTGATAGCTGATGATCTCGGGGTCCTCGAGCCGGAACTGGATGAGGCGCTTGCTCCGAGGCTGGTCGCGCTGAGCGAGGAGCGCGTCCTTCCCGATGAAGTCGCCCGGCTTGTCCCACGCCACGGTGAACCCGAGACCCGCCTCCAGCGGCGTGTCTTCATCGGTGATGTCGTGGCCCCAGTGCCGGTAGCCGGACTCCAGCCGAAGCGAGTTCATCGCGTGGTACCCCGCGTGGCGAAGACCGTGTGCTTCCCCTGCGGCGACGACCGCGTCGTACACCATGCCTGCGTCGTCGACCGGGATGTACAGCTCCCACCCGAGCTCGCCCACGTAGCTCATCCGCAGCGCCCACACCGCCGCTCCAGCGACGGTGATCTGCTTGAAGTCCCCGAAGGCGAACGCCTCGTTCGACAGGTCGGCGTCGGTCAGGGGCTGCAGCAGATGGCGAGAGTTGGGGCCCATCACGCCGAGCACCGTGTAGTTGTCGGTGACGTCTTCGACCTCGGCGTCACGACCACGGACGGCTCGACGCAGCCACGCCCAGTCCCGCGTCTGAGCGGCTGCCGAGGTCACCACGGCGAAGTGCTCGTCACCGATGCGGTTCACCGTGAGGTCGGCCTCGATGCCCCCCTGATCGTTGAGCCACTGGGTGTACACACCGCGGCCGGGCGGCACGTCGACATCCGCGCAGCTCAGCTGGTTGAGAACGGAGAGCGCGTCTGGCCCGATCACGTTGAACTTCGCGAAGGAGCTCTGGTCGAACAGCCCAACAGCGGTGCGCGTGGCCTCGCACTCGGCGCGCATGTTGTCGTGCCAGTTCTGCTTCCCGTAGGAGTAGACGTACTCCTTCTCCTGCCCCGGTTCGGCGTACCAGTTGGGGCGCTCCCAGCCGGCGGTCTCGCCGAACACCGCTCCGGCTGCCGCGATCTTGTCGTGCAGGGCGCTCATGCGGATGCCACGTGCGGACTCGTACTGCCGGAACGGCCAGTGCATCGCGTAGAGCAGGCCGAGCGATTCGGAGATCCGATCTTCGAGGTAGTCGTCGGCGCTCTGGAACGGAAAGGCGCGCCGGATGTCGACGGCCGACAGGTCCCGTGGCGCGCGGCCATCGATGATCCAGTCGGCGAGCACCCACCCGACACCACCCGCGCTCTGGATGCCGACGGAGTTGAAGCCGGCTGCGATGAAGCAGCGGTCGACTTCGGGGGACTCGCCCAGGTAGAACACCCCGTCCGGCGTGAACGCCTCGGGCCCGTTGAAGAAGAGTTGGATGCCCGCCTCGCCGAGTGCCGGCACCCGGTGGATCGAGCGCTCGAAGATCGGTCCGATGTGGTCCCAGTCTTCGCCGAGGGTGCCGAAGCAGAAGTCGCGGGGGATGTGGTCGAGGTTCCAGACCTTGGCCCGCGGCTCGAAGAAGCCGGCCATGATCTTGCCGGTCTCCTCCTTGAAGTACGTGAAGTTGCCGGGGTCGCGCAGCGTGGGGAGGCCCCGCTCGACGCCCTCGATCGGCTCCGTGACGATGTAGAAGTGCTCGCAGGCCTGAAGCGGCACGTTGACGCCGATCGTTGCCGCGAGCTGCCGGGTCCACATGCCGCCCGCCATCACGACGGTCTCTGCCTCGATCGTGCGGCCGTCCTCCATCTGGACGCCGCTCACCCGGTCGCCGTCGGTGAGGAGCCGCTCGACCGCGACGCCCTCGACGACGGTGGCCCCCCGGTTGCGAGCGCCCTTCACCAGGCTGATCGTGGAGTCCACCGGTGAGGTCACCCCGTCGCGGGGAATCCAGAGCGCCCCGACGACATCGTCGGTGCGGATGAGCGGCCACCGTTCCTGCAGCTCGTCGAGCTCGATCTCGTGGATCTCGACGCCGACGGAACTGGCCATCGAGATGCCGCGCCGCAGTTCCTCCCAGCGCTCCTCGTCGGCCGCCACGCTGATCGACCCAGGCGTGCGGTAGCCGGTGGCCTGACCCGTTTCGTCCTCGAGATCCTCGAAGAGGCGCGCCGTGTAGGTGGCGAGGTTGGTGAGCGAGTAGGTCGACTTGAGCTGGCTCACGAGGCCTGCGGCGTGCCACGTGGTGCCGCCCGTGAGCTGACCTTGCTCAAGCAGCAGGACGTCGGTCACGTCTCGGCGGGTGAGGTGGTAGGCGATCGATGCGCCGACGATGCCGCCGCCGACGATGATCACCTGTGCCCGATCGGGGAGTTCCTTGGCCATCGCCGCCAGAATCTAGAACTTTCCGGGGTCTGCGCTGAACGTCGAGGTGGCCGAACGTGCGAGGATCGGCGTGACGATCCGGGGAGGGGACATGATCGATCTCGATCTGACAGGCCGCAGGGCCGTCGTGACGGGAGCCAGCCTGGGGATCGGCGAGGCCACCGTGATGACGCTCGCCGACCTGGGTGCCACGGTGGACTTCTGCGCGCGGGGCCAGGAGGGGGTCGACTCCCTCGCCGGGTATCAGCCGGAGTCGGACGCGGGGTCGGTGGCCGGCCATGTCGCCGACATGGGCGACGGCCAGTCGACGCAAGCCTTCATCGACGCCGTGCTGGCGGGCGGCGGAGTCGACATCTTGGTCAACAACGTCGGAGCGTCACCATCGCGGAACTTCCTCTACATGAGCGACGAGGACTGGCAGGACCTGCACGAGCTCAACCTGCTCTCTGCGGTGAGGTGCACGCGGGCGTTTCTACCGGGGATGCGGGAGAACACGTGGGGTCGAGTCGTGATGATCGCGACGGGGGCCGCTTTCTATCCCGGCGCCGCGCTGATCGACTACGCCGCGACCAAAGCCGCCATGGTGGCGACGGGCAAAGCCCTCGCAGGGAAGTACGGGCGGGACGGAATCCTCGTCAATTCGGTGCTTCCGGGTCTGATTCATACCGCCATGTGGGAGCGGGCGGCCGGCGAGATCGCCGAGGCGTCGGGTTCGACCGCGGCGGACGTGATCACCAACAACGGCAAGTCCGTCCCTGTCGGCCGCTACGGCACCTCGAAGGAGGTCGCCGATGTGATCGCGTTCCTCTGCTCACCCGCCGCGTCCTACGTCAACGGCGCGGCCATCACCGTCGACGGCGGTCAGGGCACCCACGTCTGAGCCCGGGCTAGTTGAACGGGAACAACCAGGTACGGCGATTGAAGAGGTAGCGGTCGCTCAGGAAGGCGAGGAACCGGCGCGCGGTGTCGAAGTCGTCCGCGACGCCTCGGAAGAACTCGCCGGTCCCGGGGATGACGGCGTTCTCCGCGGCCAGGCGATACCAGCGCGGCCCCAGCGCTCGGAGAAGCGGATCGAGAGCGTCGAAGGAGTCGAGTTGCTCGACCAGTTGGGGCCGGTCGCGTCGCGGAATCGAGCGGAGGATCCGTTCGAGTTCGAGTGGGCTCAACGTGTGACGCACCGCGTGGTCGGGAAAGACACCCGTGGTGAAGAGGGCAAGGTCTCCGAGACGCCGCCAGAGGCCTGGGCGTTCCGCTGCGGGAGCCGACAGCAGGAGCTCGGCGAGTGAGGCGGGATCCAGTTCGCTGAACTTCCGCTTGCGAAGTCGCCCGCCGTGGCGTTCGTAGCGGGCACCGCTGGCGACCTTGGTGAACGAGCCCAGGAGCTCGACCAAGAACAGGCGTCGCCACTCGTCCGCGGCGAACGCGGCCAGGTTGCCGGAGTCGAAGACGGGAACCAGCATGCGCCCGCCGACCCGTTCGGTCACATGGCCCGAGGTCGCCACCTCGGTGGCCCCGCGATGGACGACGACGGCGAAGAGCAGCATCGGTGAGACCGCCGCCACGTCGTCGGTCTCGCCGAAGATGAAGCTGAACGCAGCTTCCGATCCGAGCGCCGTGATGAGGCCTCCGGGGTCCGACGCGAAACGCTGACCGGTCCCGTCGCCGCCGGTTCCCTGGTCGAGGAGCGCGCGATCGACGGGTCCGAGGAGCTCCAGGTATCTCTCGGCTGTCACGGCGTCGATGACGGAGTGGCTCAGAACCCGTCGGGTCGTTGGAACCCTCCGAGTGCCTCCTGCAGGAATCGGGCGACGGCGAGCGTCGTTCGATCCTCCAGGAAGGGACCGGCGATCTGTACCCCGACCGGCAACCCATCGATCTGGCCGATCGGAACCACCGTGGCGGGGAGCCATGAGACGCCGGTGAGGCCCATCCACTTGATCCCGTCGAAGTACGGCCGGGTCTCACCGTTAACCTCGACGGTTCGTGTGGTGGGCGGGCGGG
>CAYUBX010000087.1:4699-8744 GCA_964443165.1 uncultured Acidimicrobiales bacterium | reverse complement strand
GGCAGGCGGATGCCGCCGTCGCAGCGGATCGTCTCGCCGTTCATGTAGGGGTTGGTGATGCAGTCCATCACTGCGAACGCCAGCTCTTCGCCCGAGCCGAGGCGCTTCGGGAACACCACGCCCTCACCGAGCCGCGCCTTGAAGGCATCGCTCGCCTCACCCTCGCCATAGATCGGGGTGTCGATGAGGCCTGGGGCCACGGTGTTGACGCGGATGCCCACCGACGACAGGTCGCGGGCGATGGGCAGGGTCATGCCGACCACGCCGCCCTTCGACGCTGAGTAGGCGGCTTGGCCGATCTGACCATCGAAGGCTGCGGCCGAGGCCATGTTCACGACGGCACCCCGGCTGCCGTCGTCGTCCACCGGCTCGGTCTGGGCCATCGCCGACGCGGCCTGGGCGAGCATGTTGAACGACCCGATCAGGTTCACGTTGATGACGAAGGCGAACTTGTCGAGCGGGAACGGGTTGTTCTCGCGATCGACGGTACGCCCGGCGAAGCCGAGCCCCGCCGAGTTCACCAGCGCTCGCAGCGGACCCATGTCGGACGCGGCGGTGACCGCTTCCTGGGCGTCCTCGATCTTGGTGACGTCGCACTTCACGAAGAGGCC
This sequence comes from uncultured Acidimicrobiales bacterium, assembly GCA_964443165.1. Classification (GTDB taxonomy): domain Bacteria; phylum Actinomycetota; class Acidimicrobiia; order Acidimicrobiales; family Poriferisodalaceae; genus JAYPWI01. Next base: position 8,133 of record CAYUBX010000087.1, on the reverse strand, counting down.
GTTGAGCTCGGCGGCCAGCGCCTGGCCCTTCTCTTCCTGGAGGTCGGCGATCACGACACGCGATCCCGCTTCGGTGAGAAGGCGAGCCGAGGCTTCGCCGATTCCCGACGCACCGCCGGTGACGATGGAGGAGCTTCCTTCGAGGTTCATACGGGGCATCAGGCACCGATCCTTTCGATGATGGTGGCGTTGGCCATGCCGCCGCCTTCACACATGGTCTGGAGACCGTAACGGCCTCCGGTTCGTTCGAGCTCGTTGAGCAGGGTGGCCATCAGCTTGGTTCCGGAGCAGCCGAGCGGGTGGCCGAGGGCGATGGCGCCGCCGTTGACGTTGGTCTTCGACAGGTCGGTGCCGTGCTCCTTTTGCCACGCGAGAACCACGGACGCGAACGCCTCGTTGACCTCGAACAGATCGATGTCGTCGAGGGTGAGGTCGGTCTTGGCCATGATCTTGTCGGTGGCGGGGATCGGGCCCTTCAGCATCGTGACGGGGTCGGCGCCGGCGAGGGCGAAGCTGTGGAAGCGGGCGCGGGGCGTGAGCCCCAGCTCCTCGGCCTTCTCGCGACTCATCACCAGAACCGCCGACGCACCGTCGGAGATCTGGCTGGAGTTGCCTGCCGTGATCTTGCCGTCCTCTTTGAAGGCCGGCTTGAGCTGGCCGAGCGACTCGACGGTGGTGCCTTCGCGGATGCCTTCGTCGGTGCTCATCACCACGGTGTCGCCATCGATGTCGACGGGCACCGGGACGATCTCGTTCTCGAAGCGACCCTCGGCGGTGGCGACGGCGGCCCGGCGCTGGCTCTCGGCGCCGAAGGCGTCGAGGTCCTCGCGGCTGAAGCCGTACTCGTCGGCGATCATGTCTGCGCCGATGCCCTGGGGCGGCAGGCCGGTGTCCTCGTAGCGCTCCATCATCGGTTCGCTGAACGGGAAGCCCATGCCCTTCACGATCGAGGCGCCCATGGGGGTGCGGGTCATCACCTCGACGCCTGCAGCGACGGCGACGTCGTAGGCGCCGGCGATCACGCCCTGCGCCGCGAAGTGGAGGGCCTGCTGGCTGCTGCCGCACTGCCGATCGACGGTGGTGGCCGGAACCGACTCGGGCCAGCCGGCGGCGAGGACGGCGTTGCGGCCGATGTTGAGGCTCTGCTCGCCCACCTGCATCACGCAGCCCATGATCACGTCGTCGACGATGGCGGGGTCGAAGCCGTTGCGCTCCTCGAGGGCCTTCAACACGTGCGCGGCGAGGTCGGTGGGATGCCAGTCCTTCAACATGCCGTTGCGCTTGCCACCCGGCGTGCGCACGGCGTCGATGATGACGGCTTCTCTCATTTCCATCGGGGAACGCTCCTTGTGGGGCCAGTGGGCCACGGATGCCGCGGCGGGCACGAAAAGGTGCCGCTGGGCCGCAGGGAAGTGTATTCCCCCATCGGAGGGGTCACCGAAGCCTCCCCTCCAGCGGAAGTGAGGCGTTGAGCGAACCTCCGCTCCGCACGAGGGCCTACTGGTTCTTGGGGAGTTCGCTGAAGGGGGTGTTGCGGTCGGGGCCGGGCTCTTTGGGGAGACCGAGAACCCGTTCGCCGATGATGTTGCGCTGAACCTCGTTGGTGCCGCCGTAGATCGACGGGGCGCTGGCGAACATGGCGATCTCGCTGATCGACGGGTCGACCGACGACGACCGATAGCCGAGCATCCCGTCTGCGCCGGCGGTGGCGAGGCCGTACTCGCGGAAGCGGTGGTGGATTTCGGCGTCCATCAGCTTGGCGATGTTGGCTTCGCCGCCGGTGCGCTGGCGACGGTCCTTGGCTCGCTGGATGTTCCAGCGGTTGAGCTGGATCAACGAATACAGCTCCACCGACTCCTGGCGGAACAGCGGGTCGTCCAGTCGTCCAAGATCCCGGGCCTTGGTGGTGTAGCGATCCCAGAGCTTCTGCCCGACACCGGGGGCGTGGCCCGAATTCGAGCCCTTCCGGGAGGCGTCGATGATGTCGCCGACACGTCGCTCGAGGTTGTCGGCGATCGAGCCTGGGTTGACCAGTGTGAAGCCGGCCGACCCACCGCCGATCGACGCCCGCTCGTGGTTGAGCGTGGTGTTGGCGACCCGCCAGCCGTCGCCGAGGCCTCCGAGCCGAGCCGCGTCGGCGACGCGGGCGTCGCTCAAGAAGACCTCGTTGAACATGGAGCGCCCGGTCATCTCCTTGAGCGGCCGGACGTCCACCTCGTCCTGGTGCATGTCGATCGCGAAGTACGACACGCCGGAATGTTTCGGCACAGACGGGTCGGTGCGGGCGATCAGCATGCCGAGGTCGGCGATCCGCCCGCCAGACGTCCAGACCTTCTGCCCGTTGACGATCCATTCGTCACCGTCGCGCTCGGCCCGCGTCTGCAGCCCGGCCAGATCGGACCCCGCGCCAGGTTCGGAGAACAGCTGGCACCACGCGTCGGTTCCGTTGAGGATCCGGGGAACGTAGTGATCGATCTGCTCCTGCGTCCCGTGCTCGGCGATCGTCGGCGCGGCGAGCATGTACCCGAGCCCTGGCGGCGGTCCGATGACGCCCAGCTGGCCGAGGGTGCGCATCGCGGCGAGGGCGAGACCCTGGCTGAAGTCACGCCCGTAGGCGTGTTCGGGAAGGCTCGGGTGGCTCCAGCGCTCGTCGAGCATGGCTTGCCACCACTCGCCGACGGTCATGCCGGGGTCCCAGCTGTTCTCGACGAATGACTGGACTTCACTGGCAACGGATTCGGGGGTCATCTCGGCCATAGCGCGCTCCAGGCTAGGGGAGCCGCTCGAGAAGAAAGGAGCGCAGCGACGGCCGGATCGGAGGCGTGGCCGATGGGAAACCCGGTCCGGTCTGAGCCACCCGGCGCTACCCTCGGTCTCTCGACCATGTCCGATTCACCCTCCGCCGGCGAATCGTCGGCCGGCGACGAACGGTCGGCGGCGTCGCATCACGAGCACATCGCCACCTTCGCCTCGCTCCGCGTTCCGGCGTACCGGGTGCTGTGGTGGAGCGCGCTGTACTCGTTCATGGGCGTCCAGATGCAGATGCTGCTGCGCGGGCTGTTGGCGTGGGACCTCACCGAACGGGAGGGCGCGCTGGGCATCGTGTTCTTGGTGTTCGGCTTCGCGATGCTGATCACCACCCCGCTCGGTGGGGTGGCGGCGGATCGTTTCCCCAAGAGGTGGCTGCTCTTCTGGGGCCAGTTCTTCATCACGGTGGGCGCGGTGGGAATGGGAGTGGCGGTGCTGGCCGGAGTCGAGCAGTTCTGGATGCTCCTCGCGGTGAGCTTCCTGCAGGGTTCGATGTTCGGGCTGACCGGTCCGGCCCGGGTGAGCTTCAGCCGGGAACTCGTGGGTCCGGAGCTCCTCGCCAACGCCATCACGCTCGCGTCGCTCTCGATGAGCACCACCCGCATCTTCGCTCCGTCCCTCGCTGG
>CAYUBX010000087.1:3133-4689 GCA_964443165.1 uncultured Acidimicrobiales bacterium | reverse complement strand
GGGCGCTGTTCGGCATCGGTGGTGCCTACGTCGTCGCAGCGTTCTTCAGCCTTATCAGCGCGGTCCTGACGTTCCGGTTGCCGTCCACCGAGGTCGTCCGCTCGGATCGCAACCCGCTCCAGGAGATCGCCGACGGCCTCCGCTACGTCGCCGAGCGGCCGCCACTCCGGCGGCTCGTGATCGCATCCACCGTCGTGATCATGTTCGGCTTCAACTACATCTCTTTCATGCCTGCTCTGGTGGAGGGCATCTTCGAACTCGGTGAGGGGTCGGTCGGCTTCATGAGCACGGCGAGCTCGATCGGAGCGGTGGCGGTGTCGATCCCGCTGGCGTCCCGCGCGAACACGCCGCGCGCTCGCGCTGTGATCGTGTTGTTCGGTATCGGTTTCGGCGGATTCGTGATGCTGCTCGCCGCGGCTCCCACCTACTGGACCGCCGTTCTCGTGGTGATCCTCGTGGGCGCTGCGACCACCGGCTTCACCTCACTGACGAGCGCGGTGGCGCTCGCCGAGAGCGATGAGCATCACCAGGGCAGGGTGCAGTCGCTGATGCAGCTGTCGTTCGCCGGATTCGGCCTCGCCGCGCTGCCGCTGGGCTTGCTCGCCGAGGCCGTCGGCCTGCGTCCCGCGATGGCCGTCATGGGGGCGATTCCCCTGCTCGCGGTGCTCGCGTTCGCAGCAGGTGAAGGTCTCATCAGCCGACGCGCGCCCGTGACCCTGCCGCCCGCGGACGCCTCCGGTCGAACCGACATGTGACAGGCTCGTCCAGTGGCGACGAGCAGGACCTGGCGCGGGCGTGCCGCCCCCGATGACTCGGACCGGTCCGCAGGGTTCGTCCTCGACGGCCAGTTCGAGCGCTTCAGTCAGGTCGACGACGTGTTCAATCGGTCGTTCTGGGACGAGCGTGTCAACAGCGAGAAGACCGATCGGTTCTACGCCACCTACCGCGAGCCCCTGCTCGAATGGCGCAACGCTCGCGGCTTCCGCCGCCTCGACTACGCCCTTCGCAACGCGGCGTGGCACGTGGCCGACCACTTCGCCGAGCTGAAGGAGGACGACGACCGTCGCGAGGGGTTCCTCGACCCGCTGTCGGTCCTCCGTGACGCCTCCGACGAGAAGGCCGACATGGGGACGCCCTCGGAGGCCGCCACCAACGTGAAGCAGGTGGCCCGCACCCTCGGCGCGGATCTGGTGGGGATCACCACTTTCGATGAGCGCTGGCAGTACACGCAGCGCTATTCGAGGCGGGTCGAGGGCCACAAGCCGAACGAGCTGGGCGACGGGATCTCTCACGTCATCGTCATCGGCCAGGCGATGGACGCGTCGCTCATCTCGACGGCACCGTCCGCGCTCGCGGGCGCAGCCACAGGTCTCGGGTACAGCCAGGACGCGCTCGTTCTGCTCGCCGTGGCCCAGTACCTCCGCAACCTCGGCTACCAGGCCGTTCCGACGATGAACGACACCGCGCTCGCGATCCCCTACGCGATCAAGGCGGGGCTCGGCGAGTACGGGCGGCACGGCCTGGTGATCACGCCCGAGTACGGGTCGAATGTCCGC
>CAYUBX010000087.1:0-3123 GCA_964443165.1 uncultured Acidimicrobiales bacterium | reverse complement strand
TGACGGTGGCCTCGACGGCTCTGCCGCCGACCCCTACACCGACCTGCCCCTCTCGACCGACGTGCCGATCCGCTTCGGTGTGACGGAGATGTGCGGTGTGTGCCGCGCGTGTTCCGACGACTGCCCGGCCAAGGCGATTCCTGCTGGTGATCCCAACACCGAGCGGTACAACCAGTCGAACATCGCTGGCGTCACGAAGTGGTCCGTCGACGGTGAGAAGTGCTTCGGGTACTGGGCGGCGATCAACAGCGACTGCTCGGTGTGCATCCGTGTCTGTCCCTACACCCGGGACTACTCACGCCGCCGCAACCGCTGGTGGCTCCGACTTGCCGGGTCTCCGCTGCGGCGACTCGCGCTCTGGCTCGACCGTCGATCGGGTCGGGCCACGCGCGTCAGCTCCACCGCCTGGTGGCCCGAGGGGTCGACGCCGGTGGAGATCACCAAGCGCCCCGCCCGCGAACAAAGTTGAGTCACTTCGGTGTCAGACACCGAAATGACTCAACTTCTGCGGGCTGCGGCGGGCGTCAGTTCTTCGGCAGCTCCCGGAAGGGGGTCTGGCGGTCGGGACCGGGTTCGCGCGGGAGGCCGAGGGCGCGTTCGCCCAAGGTGTTGCGCTGGATCTCGTCGGTTCCGCCGCCGAGGCTCATGCCGCGACAGTTGAGGATGTGGAAGTTGAAGTAGTCGTCGTGCTCGTGGGCTGGGTCGTCGGGTTCGGCTCGCCACGCAGGCCCGGCGGGGAAGGCGAGGGCGGCCGCGACGTCGGCGGCGGCGCGGCCCTGGCGGGTCCGCCACAGCTTTCCCACCGATGGATGGGGCTGGTGCCGGCGCAGCAGGTTGACCACGCGCTCTCCGGTCGTGAGCGTCGCGAGATCCTGGCGAATCAGCGGGTCGTCGAGCCGGCCGCGATCACCGGCGAGCTCGACCAACTGGTCCACGGGGATGGGCACGCGCCCCGACTTCGAGCGCTGGTCCCCGGAGTTCTGCATCGAGGCGACGCCGGTCTGCACCCTCTCGTGAGCGAGGAGAGCGACGGCCATTCGCCAGCCGTCATTGACCTCGCCGACCAGGTAGCCACGGGGAATGCGCGCCTCGTCGATGAAGATCTCGTTGAACTCTGCGTCGCCGGTCATCTGACGCAGCGGGCGCACATCGACGCCGGGCTGCTCGACGGGAAGGACGAACATCGTGATCCCGGCGTGTTTGGGTGCGTCCTGATCAGTGCGGGCGAGCAGGATCGCGAACTGGCTGTGCTGCGCGCCGGAAGTCCACACCTTCTGCCCGCGGACGACCCACTCGTCGCCGTCGAGGTCAGCGCGCGTCTGCAGGCCGGCGAGGTCGGACCCCGCTCCCGGTTCGGAGTACATCTGACACCAGATCTCCTCGCCACGAAGTCCAGGGCGCAAGAAGCGATCTCTCAACAGCGCGGAACCGTGGTCGCGGATGACCGGCAAGGCCATGCCGACGCCGATTCCGAAGGCGGCGTCCTCGCGTGGGATTCGGCGGCGCGACTCCTCTGCATAGATCCCGGCGAACTCCGGTGGGTGAGCGTGCCCTGCGTGTTCCGCGGCGTACCCGAAGCCGGCGAGCCCCGTGTCGTACAGGGCAGCCCGCCACGCCTTGGCACGGGCCAGCCCGTCTCCGGGGCCGGCCAGAACGTCGGGCGTGGTCACGTCGAAGAAGTGCCGGATGTGGCTCCTGAAGTCGTCTGGTGTCACGGCCGTCCTCGGCGTTCGAAGCTCGTCGCTAACCTACTGAACATCTGGAAAGCGCCGGATCGAGGGGGTTCGATGCGAGTCGAGGCGACAGAGGTTGGGGAGTACAACCGGATCCGTGTGGAGCCGGTCACTGGATCAATCGGGGCAGAGGTCAGCAACGTCGATCTTCGCGAGATCGATGACGAGCTGATCACAGAGATCCACGACGCGTGGATGAACCACAAGGTGCTGTTCTTCCGCGACCAGGACCTCACGCACGAGCAGCACGTTGCCTACGGACGGGCTCTCGGACCGCTCGAAGTCCACCCCTTCGTCGAGCATGTCGATGGCCGCGAGGAGGTGATGATCCTCGAGTCGACACCTGAGCGCTTCACGGCGGCCGAGCAGTGGCACAGCGACGTCACGTTCCGGGAATGCCCTCCCCTCGGATCGGTTCTGCTCGGCCGTGTGATCCCTCCGTACGGCGGTGACACCTGCTGGGCCAACATGGAGCTGGCCTACGAGCGGCTCCCTGACGACGTCAAGGAGCAGATCGACGGTCGTTACGCCATCCACTCCTACGTCAAGGCGTTCGGTCGCGGGATGTCCGACGAGAAGTTGGCGGAGACCTACGAGCGGTTCCCCGACCAGAAACATCCGTTGGTGCGCACCCATCCTGTGACGGGCCGGAAGAGCCTGTTCATCAACCGGATCTTTACTCTCACCATCGACGGGATGACCCCGGAGGAGAGCCGTCCGCTACGGCACCGCTTGTTCGACCAAGCGGTGGTGCCGGAGTTCCAGTGCCGTTTCCGCTGGCGAACCAACTCGATCGCCCAGTGGGACAACCGGTGTACGCAGCACTACGCAGTGCCCGACTACGGCGGCCATCCCCGCCGGGTCGAACGGGTGACCCTCGCTGGCGACCGGCCCCAGTGAACGATCTGCGCATGAGCGATGCCGAAGGTGTCGCGAACTCGCAGGGAGGGATCTGCGCATGAGCGATGCCGCAGGTGTCGCGAACTCGCAGCGAGTGACGGATTTTGCGACCGACTGGGACTTCGACGACCCCGAGTGGGTGGCGGATCCCTATCCCATCTGGGAGGAACTGCGCGCCGCCTGCCCGATGGCGCACACGAAGCGGTTCAACGAGGGCATGTGGCTCCCGTTGAAGTTCGACGACCTCGTGGAGTTCGCCGGCGACACCGAGACGTTCAGCTCGCAGCACTTCGGAATCCAGCGGGGGGAGCCCGTGCCACGGGCGTTCTTGCCGCCGATCCACAGCGACCCGCCCGATCACCTCGAGATCCGTCAGGCGCTCCTGCCGTTTTTCGCTCCCCGGAGGACCGAGACGTGGCGCGAGCCGATTGCCGAGCACTGCGAGGAGCTGGCGGCAGCGATCGCGGCTCGGGGCAGCGGCGACGCGGCC
>CAYUBX010000086.1:0-8801 GCA_964443165.1 uncultured Acidimicrobiales bacterium | reverse complement strand
TGGCCAGCAGATCACCGTAGGTCTGGGTACGGAGGCCACCCGGGTAGCCGGAGTGGCGGTGCACCAGCTTGGTCTCGGCCTTGTTGTTCGTGAGCACCACCTTGGACGCATTGACCACGATCACGTGATCGCCCATGTCCATGTTGGGGGTGAAGGTGGGCTTGTGCTTGCCGCGGAGGATGCGAGCCACCTCGGTGGACATGCGGCCGAGCACGAGATCCTCGGCGTCGACGACGTACCACGAACGCTCGATCTCGCTGGCCTTTGGGGCATAGGTACGCACGGTGCGTGAACCTCGGAAGAGAAGATGGAAGAAACGGCGTGATTGGGGCACGCGCGCGGGCCCGCGTCGACTCGCGGGCCGACGGATAAGGATACGGAGCGAAGACCCGCGCGGCAAACCCCGAAGTACAGGGATCTGTCAGCTGTCGGCGCGCCCTGCAGCTGCGAGGACCAACTCGTCGAGTCCGTCGCGGAGCCCAGCCGCCAAAACGTCGAGATCTTCGGTGTACGGCGGGTACCCGGTGAGCCCGACGTGGATGCGATCGCCCATGCTCACCGCCCCCAGCGCGATGCGGACGCCGTCCACGAGAGGCACCACCGGATGGCTCGTCACGAGCCTTCTTCCGAGGAGAAAGCGCGGGGATTCAGGGCCGGGAACGTTGATCGCCATGGAATGGAAAGCCGTCTGATGGCGAACAGCCATCGCCGCCATCCGAGACCCAACAGCCAGGAGGCGGGGTGACGGATTGCCGGCGAGCGTCCGGAGCACGTCAGCTGCCACGCCGTTGAGGTCGAGCTCGTCGGTCTGCGCGGCGATCGCAGCCACCCGCTCGAGCGGCTGGTCGACGCCGACCGGCAGCTCGTAGGACACGACGGTGATCTCGTTCTCGTAGCGCGATCCGTCGCCGACGGAGAGCGGGATCGCCACACGCACGACGTCCGTTTCGTCGAGCGCGCCCCGGTGCGAGAGCAGTCGACGGAAGCCAGCTGTCAACACGGCGAGAAGCACGTCGTTGACCGGAACACTTCGACTGGCGCGAACCGCCCGAACCGCGTCCAGATCGAGGTCGACACTCCGCCAGTGACGGTCGCCGCCGATCGGCCCGCTCAGCTCGGTCGGATCCTCCGGAGGCGACGGCGAGGTCACCCGCTCGACAGCCCACCGAAGCGCGGCGCCCTGCACTCGCAGCCCCGCCTGAAGAGCGCGGCCGACTTCGACCGGATCGATCGCAAGGTCGGACAACGCGTCACCGACGAGACGAAGATCACTCGGGTGATCGCGCGGCTCCCATTCCACAGTCGGCAGCGGACGACCTTCTGGAGTGAGATCCAGGAGAACCGCGAGAAGTGGCGTACCTGCGATCCCGTCCACCATCACCTGGTGGGTCTTGGTGACCAGCGCCCACCGATCACCGTCGAGCCCGGTCACCTGCCACATGCCCCACAGCGGCCGATCCTTGGCGAACGGCTCAGACGCAATGCGTCCGACCAGCGACTCGAGATCCCCCGGCTCGCTCAGCACCACGTGACGCAGGTGATGGTTCACGTCGAAGGCGACGTCGTCGACCCACACGGGGCGGGCGAGCCGCAAGGGGACGTCCTGGATCTTCTGCCGCGTGCGCGGAACCAGCGGCAACGCTTGCTCGACTCGATCGACCAGATCGGCGAGCGGGGGAGCTGGACCTTCGTAGACACCCACCGACCCCACGTGAAGGCGCTGCGCGCTGCCCTCGGCGGACAGGAACATCAGGTTCTGCGGGGTGACGCGCTCCACGACACTGGTCCTTCGGTCAGGCGGAGTCGCCGGCGGTCGTGTAGCTCACATCGACAAGAACAAGCCCGAGTGGAGGGGCCACCGCACCAGCGGCATCGCGGTCACAGGCGGCGAGCACCGCCTCGACCTCGTCTGCGGAACGACGGCCGCGACCGACCGACACGCAGAACCCAACGAGCGAGCGCACCATCTGGTGGCAGAACGCGTTGGCCTCCACTGTGAACATGAGGCGGGTCGGTTCGATTCGGTGCCAGTCCGCTCGCGAAACGTGGCGAACGAGGCTGGCGTCCGGACGATCCTTCGGTCGCCGGCAGAACGACGAGAAATCGTGCTCCCCCACGAGGGCCGAGGCAGCGTCGTTCATCGCGCTCAGGGCAAGCGGCTCCCCCACCCACCACTCCGTCGCCGCGCGCAGTGGGTCGGGATGCGGGCCGTCGTTGACCGTGTACTCATACCGCCGAGACACGGCGGAGAACCGGGCGTCGAAGTCCGGGGGCACCTCGACGACCGAGCGCACGACGATGTCGGGCGCACAGAGCTTGGAAACCGAACCGGCGAGGCGCTCGGCGTCGAATCGATCGCTGGTCGTCCGAAACGACACCACCTGGTGGCTGGCATGGACGCCCGCATCGGTACGGCCGGCCACCATCAGCTCGATCTCCTCCCGAAGCACCGTCTCGAGCGCCGTACGAAGCGCCCCGCCGACGGTGTCGACGCCGTCGTTTTCCGCAAATCCGTGATAGTCCGTCCCGCGGTAGGCCAGGTCGAGGCGCACGTTTCGGGACGATCCCATGCCTCGCAGAGTAATTTCGCGGCGGGATGAAGGGGGAAGCGATGCTCGATCTCATTCTTCGCAACGGCACGATCATCGATGGCACAGGAGCCGCACGGTTCCGCGGCGACGTGGGGATCCAGGAGGGCCGGATCGTCGCGGTCGGCGTCGTCGAAGACGTCGGGGGGTACCCGGGGGGGCCGTTTGGGCGGGGGGGGCGTGGTCTATGACGAGGCCGACACGGAGATCGACGTCGCGGGCAAGGTCGTGGCACCAGGGTTCGTCGACATCCACACGCACTTCGACGCGCAGGTCTTCTGGGACACCACGCTCTCACCGTCACCGCTCCACGGGGTCACCACGGTGATCGGTGGCAACTGCGGCTTCACGATCGCGCCACTCGCCGAGGAGCACGGCGACTATCTCATGCGCATGCTCGCCAGGGTCGAAGGCATGCCCCTCAGCTCCCTCCAGGAGGGCGTGCCCTGGAACTGGGAGAGCTTCGGCGAGTACCTCGACGCGATCGACGGCACCCTGATGCCCAACGCCGGCTTCCTGGTGGGCCACAGCGCGATCCGTCGCATCGTGATGGGCGAGCGATCCGTCGGCGAAGCAGCCACCGACGTCGAGCTCGACGCGATGAAGACGATGCTCCGCGAGAGCATCGAGGCGGGCGGGCTCGGGTTCAGCTCGTCGTGGGCTCGCACGCACAACGACGCTGGAGGCGAGCCGGTGCCATCGCGGCACGCCACCGAGCGCGAGCTGGTGGAGCTGTGTTCGGTCCTGCGCGACAGCGGCGCCGTCGCGCTGGAGTTCATTCCCACTGTCGAACGGTTCGACGAGGACACCTACCAGCTGCTCACCGACATGTCCGTCGCGGCGGACAAGCCGCTGAATTGGAACGTCATCTTCGCCAACACACGCCAGCGCGATGCCATCGAGGAGAAGCTCGCGGCCAGCGACCACGCCGCTCGTCAGGGCGGCAAGGTCCTCGCCCTCACGGCACCGATGCCAGCGACGACGCGGCTCTGCTTCGAGAGCGGGTTCCTCCTCGACACCCTGCACGGCTGGGAGGCGCCGATGGCACTCCCGCCCGCCGAGAAGATCGCGCTGCTGTCCGATCCGGCACGACGCGCCGAGCTCAACGAGCTGGCCCAGCAGCCCTCCACGTTCCGTGGCTTGGCCCGTTGGGAGCGGCTGACCGTCGGCGAGGTGACCAAAGACGAGCTCACGCACTTCGAGGGCCGCACGATCGGCGACATCGCCGACGAGCACGGCCAGTCGGCGTGGGACGCGCTGTGCGAGCTGGTGGTGGCCGACGACCTCAAGACCGGGCTCTATCCGCGCACGTCGGGTGACGACGACGAGACGTGGGCGATGCGGCAGGAGCTGTGGAACGACGACCGGTGTGTGATCGGAGCGTCGGACGCGGGCGCGCACCTCGACTTCCTCGCCACGTTCAACTACTCGACGGAGCTGCTGCGGGCGGTTCGGGACCGATCGCTGCTCGAACTGGAGGCGGCGGTCCACAAGCTGACCGACGTGCCCGCCCGGCTGTACGGCATCAAGGAACGGGGCCGCCTGGAGCCCGGATGGCACGCCGACATCGTGGTGTTCGACCCCGAGGTCGTGGCGCCCAAGCCGGTCGAGGTGAGGGAGGACCTGCCGGGGGACGCATGGCGTCTCTACGGCGAGGCCGACGGTGTGGAGCACGTCTTCATCAACGGCGTCCATGCGGTAGCGGATGGCCGCTTCACCGACGCCCGCCCCGGAACCCTGCTCAGGGCAGGTCGCGATACGGAGCCCGTATCGGCGACGAGCTGACAGTCACGCCTGCATCGACCTGCAGAGACACCTGGGCGGGCCATGGCAATCCACGCGCGACGAGCCCGAACGGCGGGGAGCCGTGGCGAGTGATTGTGATTGGGGTCTGAATGGGGGTCAGACACCCGTCTGACCCCCTTGTGAACTCGTGAATCAGTGATCTCCCCGAGGATCGAGGAGCTTCACCAGTGCGTCGATGTCGAAGTCGGGCTGCTGGCTGGCCTCGATCAGGACGGATTCGCGTGCGGCGATCTTCGCGGCCGCGTCGACGATCTGCGCGGCGGCCGCGTCCGGCACCACGACGGCGCCATGTCGGTCGGCGTGGATGAGGTCGCCGGGGTTGACGTCCATTCCGTGGACGTGGACCGGTACTGCGTACTCGACGAGGTGGACCCAGGCGTGAGAGGGGTTGATGGAGCCGGCGAGCGCGCCGAACCCGTCCGCCCAGTCGTCGATGTCGCGGATCGACCCGTTAGTGATCACGCCGAGGGAGCCCAGGCCCTTGTGGAGGTTGCTGTTGACCTCCCCCCACCAGGCGCCGTAACCCGGGACCGAGTCGAGGTCTTCGATCACGGTGATGGTGGGGCCGGGACCTTCCGCCATGTGCCGGTAGTAGCCCATGCGTTCGGTCAGGTCGTCGGCTGGTGCCCGACCCGAGCGCTCACGGGCCCGAATGGTCGCCGTGCGGGCGTAGCCGACCATCGGTGGTGCGGAGGGATCACGGCACACGAACGGCAGCACCGAAAACCCCGTTGCGCGCCGTTCTGGCACCACGATCTCGAGCGCGTTGCAGACCGTGGGGGTGTCGAGCCCCCGCAGCCCCTTCAGGACATCCGCTTCGACCATCGCCGCAGACTATCGGCAGTCACAAACGCACAAGGGGGTCAGACACCCGTCTGACCCCCTTGTGAACTTGAACTTGTGAAGGACCGACGAGCCGCGACCGCGCGTTGGTGCCGTGGCGAAAGAACTACACCAGCTCGATCAGAGCCATGGGCGCGTTGTCGCCCTGGCGGGGGCCGAGCTTGAGAATGCGGGTGTAGCCGCCGGGACGATCCTCGTAGCGCGGGCCGATCTCGTCGACCAGCTTCTGAGCTATTTCGACGTCGCCGTTGAGGCTGGCGACCAGCTGGCGGTGGCGGTGGAGACCGCCCTTGCGTGCCTTGGTGATCAGCTTCTCGGCGTAGGGGCGCAGGGCCTTGGCCTTGGCCTCGGTGGTCTCAATAGCTTCGGCGGCGAAGAGCGACGCGGCGAGGTTGGCCATCATCGAACGCTGATGAGCGGAGCTGCCGCCGAACCGGCGACCCTTGGTCGGGGTGGGCATGGTGGAACTCCTAGATCGACGGGCTCATGCCCTTGAGCGCGAGGCCGCGCTCGTCCAGCTTCTGGATGACCTCGTCGAGCGACTTCTGGCCGAAGTTGGTGATGGCCAGCAGATCGTCGGCAGACTTCTCGAGGAGTTCGCCGACGGTGTTGACCTGGCCGCGCTTGAGGCAGTTGCGGGGACGCTCGCTGAGGTCGAGGTCCTCGATGGGAAGGTCGAGGTCGGGCGAACCGGCCTCGGTGGCAGCGACCTCAGCGACGTCGAGCCCCAGGGGCTCGTCGCTCATGTCGGCGACCAGGCTCACGAGGGTCTGGAGCGTGTCGGCCGCCGATGCGAGGGCGTCGCGGGGGCTGATCGATCCGTCGGTGTCGATGTCGAGGATCATCCGATCGAAGTTGGTTGACTGCTCGACGCGGACGGGCTCCACCTCAATGGAGACCCGGCGGACCGGGCTGAAGATCGCGTCGATGGGGATCACGCCGATCGTGGTGCCAACGGCCTGGGCATCCGAACCGAGGTAGCCGCGGCCCTTGGCCACGGTCAGGTCCAGCGCGAGCCGGCCGTCGGCGCTCATCGTGGCGACCTTGAGATCGCCGTTCAGGCACTCGATGTCGGCGCCCCATTCGATGTCGCCCGCAGTGACCTCACCCGCGCCCGAACGCTCAAGGCGAACGGCGATGGGCTCGTCGCTCTCACAGGTGAGAACGATGTCTTTGAGGTTGAGGATCAGATCGGTGACGTCCTCAACGACCCCGGGGATCGTGTCGAACTCGTGGAGCGCATCGTCGAAGCGCACCTGGGTGATCGCGGCACCGGGAATCGAGGAGAGAAGGGTGCGCCGAAGGGAGTTGCCGATCGTGTGCCCGAAGCCCGGCTCGAGGGGACCGACCGCGAAACGCTGGCGGTTGTTCTCCTCCTCGCCGAGGGCCTCGACGGTCGGGCGCTGCATGATGAGCATGCTCACTTGCTGACTCCAGCTCTGGGGTGTGGGGGGGTTACTTGCTGTACAGCTCGACGATGAGCTGTTCGCGAACGGGGATCTCGATCTGCTCACGGGTGGGCGCTTCGCGCACGGTGACCTGCTGACCGCCATCGTCGGTGTCGAGCCACGCAGGCGCTGCCCGGTCGAGGACGTCCAGGTTCCACCGTACCGTGACCGTCTCGCGGGCCTTTTCGCGCAGCTCGATCACGTCACCCTTGCGGGCCCGGTAGCTCGGGATGTTGACCCGGCGACCGTTGACGTTGATATGGCCGTGGCTGACGAACTGGCGGGCCTGGGGGCGCGTGGCCGCCCAGCCGGCGCGGTAGACGATGTTGTCGAGGCGGAGCTCAAGGAGGCGCAGGAGGTTCTCGCCGGTGACGCCCTTCTGGCGGGATGCCTCGCCGTAGGCGTTGCGGAACTGCTTCTCGGTGATGCCGTAGGTGAAGCGGGCCTTCTGCTTCTCCTGCAGCTGGAGCAGGTACTCGCTGTTCTGGCTCCGACGGCGGCCGCGGCCGTGCTCGCCGGGCGGGTAGGGGCGGCGGTCGAGAGCCTTGGTCTCGCCTGCGGTTCCCCAGATGTTCACGCCGAGACGGCGCGACACACGCGCCTTGGGTCCGGTGTAGCGCGCCATGTCAGACCCTCCGCCGCTTGGGGGGTCGGCACCCGTTGTGCGGAACCGGCGTCATGTCCTTGATGCCGGTGATCTCGATCCCGGTGTTCTGGATCGAGCGAATGGCGGTCTCGCGGCCCGAACCGGGGCCCTTCACCTGTATGTCGACCCGGCGTACGCCGTGCTCCATCGCCCGACGCGCGGCCTGCTCAGCAGCCTGCTGCGCGGCGAAGGGTGTGGACTTGCGCGAGCCCTTGAAGCCCACGTTGCCCGCCGACGCCCAGGACACGACGTTGCCCTGCTGGTCGGTGAAGCTGATGATCGTGTTGTTGAAGGAGCTCTTGATGTGCGCCACGCCGTGACCGACGTTCTTGCGCTCCTTGCGGCGAGGACGGCGTCCTCCAGCCTGCGGCTTGGCCATTACTTGCGGACCTTCTTCTTACCGGCGACGGTCTTCTTGGGACCCTTGCGGGTGCGGGCGTTGGTGTGGGTGCGCTGTCCGTGCACGGGAAGCCCACGGCGGTGCCGGATGCCCTGGTAGCAGCCGATCTCGATCTTGCGCTTGATGTCCTGAGCGACGTCGCGGCGCAGGTCACCTTCGACCTTGAGCTCGCCGTCGATGTAGTTGCGGATCCGCACCACCTCTTCGTCGGTGAGATCACGCACGCGAGTGCTGTCACCGATGTCGAGGGCGTCGCAGATCTGATCGGCGGTGGAGTTGCCGATGCCGTAGATGTAGGTGAGGGCGATCTTCACCCGCTTCTCGCGAGGGATGTCGACGCCAGCGATACGTGCCATGGGGTACCTCTTATCCCTTTATCCCTGCCGCTGCTTGTGCCGTGGGTTGCTGCAGATGACGCGGACGCGTCCGTGGCGCCGGATCACGCGGCACTTGTCACACATCGGCTTGACGCTGGGTCGGACTTTCACGGAACAGCCTTGCTTGGGAGAGTTGGATTGCGTGGAGATGAGACACTGCAGAATGCGAGGTGCACCGCCACACGAGCGTGCATGGTGGCCGCTATGGGTTCCGGCACCGGTGAAACGGTCCCGAAAGAGCGACACGAAATTGGGGCGCGGTCAACGTGCACCGACACGACGGCCGACGAAGAATGATAGCGGTCGCGCGGTCGTGGGCCAATTTCGCAGGGCGCGTGCAGGCCACAGCAACGAGGCGCCCGCTCAGCGGGACTCGTCGATGGCCGCGACGATTCGCTCCTGGACCTCGGGCTCGGTCCCGAGACCGTCGATCGTGACCAGCCGACCGCAGCCGCCGAAGTACTCGAGAAGCGGCGCGGTCTCCTCGGCGTAGAGCTCCAGCCGTCGAGCGATCGCCTCCGGAGTGTCGTCGGCGCGCCCTCGCTCGAGCATCCGTCCGGTGACGACGTTGTCGGGAACGTCGATGTTGACGGCGAGGTCGATGCCCCCCGGGGCGAGGAGGTCGAACAGACCGTCCGCCTGGGCCTCGGTGCGCGGGAACCCGTCGAGCAGGAAGCCGACCTCGGCGTCGGG
>CAYUBX010000085.1:0-8902 GCA_964443165.1 uncultured Acidimicrobiales bacterium | reverse complement strand
TCCTTGCTCTGGGGCTCGTCGCCGCGGTCGGAACGGCGCTCGTCTATCTCGTCGGCGGCCAGTTCGCGATCGACGGCGACCTCACGACGGGCGAGCTGGTGACGTTCGCTGCGCTGGTCCCGCTCATCTACCAGCCCCTCACCGCGCTCACGAGCGCGCGGGTCGACGTGATGAGCGCCCTCGTGAGTTTCGAGCGGGTGTTCGAAGTGCTCGACACCCCGCACGCGATCGCCGACCGAGCCGATGCCGAGGAGCTCGCAGAAGTCGCCGGTCGGGTTCAGTTCCACAACGTCGACTTCTCCTACCCGACGGCCGACGCCCCCTCCCTCGCCCTCGGCGGGCGGGGCGGCGGCGACGAGTTCGGTCCCCAGGTGCTCCGCCACGTCGAGCTCGATCTTCCCGCCGGCACCATGACCGCCCTCGTCGGACCATCCGGATCCGGCAAGAGCACGATCGCCGGCCTGCTGCCACGCCTCTACGACGTCAGCGGCGGTGCGGTCTTGATCGACGGCCACGACGTTCGCGAGGTGAGCCAAGAGAGCCTCAGACGGCACATCGGCGTCGTCACCCAGGACCCCCATCTGTTCCACGACACGGTCGCAGCCAACCTGCGCTACAGCGATCCCACCGCCACCCAGGACGACCTCGAGCGTGCCTGTCGCGCGGCGCAGATCCACGAGGTCATCGCCCAACTCCCCGACGGCTACGACACCGTCGTGGGCGAACGGGGCTACCGATTGTCGGGGGGTGAGAAGCAGCGTCTGGCGATCGCCCGAGTCCTGCTCAAGAACCCGGGCATCGTGATTCTCGACGAGGCCACGAGCCACCTCGACGCCGAGAACGAGGTGCTCGTGCAGCGGGCACTCGACGAGGCGCTCGCCAGACGCACCTCTCTCGTGATCGCCCATCGTCTCAGCACGGTGCGCAACGCAGATCAGATCATCGTGCTGGACGAGGGCCAGGTGGTCGAGCGAGGGGACCACGAGGATCTGGTCGCCGCCGGCGGGCTGTACGCCGACTTCCATCAGACGCTGGCTGGGGAGTGATCGGTGGCCGTTCACACATGGACGGTCGATGAACTCTGCTCTGCGGTGGGCGACGCTCTGCGCGCCGTCTTTCCCGACGAGCTGTGGATCCGCGGTGAGATCAGCGGACTGCGCCGCTCCCCTGCCGGACATCTGTACTTCAACCTGATCGAGCCGGGTGCCACCGGACAGGGAGCGGACACGCGGATCTCCGTCGTCGCCTTCCGGGGCCCGCTCCGCGGCATCGAGGCCGTGCTGCGCAAGGTCGGCAACCTCGCACTCGAAGACGGCATCGAGGTACGGATCAGAGGGCGGGTCGACTACTACGCGCCGCAGGGTCGAGTGCAGTTCATGATGAACGCAATCGACCCGCGCTACACCCTCGGGCAACTCGCCGCGGACAGGGACGAAGTGCTCCGGGTTCTGGCCGCAGAGGGCCTGATCTCGGCAAACGGCCAGCGGCCACTCGCCCTCGTACCTCTGCGCATCGGCCTCGTCACGTCCGATGACTCGGCGGCCTACAACGACTTCGTCGACGAGCTCTCCACGAGCCCCTATCCGTTCGAGATCGTGCTCGCTGACGCCCGGGTTCAGGGCACGGACGCCGAGGCGAGCCTGGTGGCGGCGATCACGACCCTCCACCGCAGATCGCTGGACGTGATCGCCGTGGTCCGTGGTGGCGGGGCCAGGACCGACCTCGTCGCCTTCGATCGCGAGGCGGTCGCACGAGCGGTCGCGACGAGCCCCGTGCCGGTGTTCGTGGGGATCGGCCACGAGATCGACCGGTCGGTGGTGGACGAGGTGTGCCACAGCTCCCTCAAGACACCCACCGCGTGCGCCGTCGCGCTCATCGAACGGGTACGCACCTTCGACGATCGCCTGGCACACCTCTCCACGTCGATCGCCACGCACGCGAGCCATCGAATGGTCCGCGCAGAGGAGAGGCTCGAGCGCGACGCACGTCAGCTCGCGCGCACCACGACGGCAGCTCTTCGACTCCACGCCAACCAACTCGACACCGCCACCCGCCGGGCTGAGTCGGGTGCCCGCCGCGCGACGCAGGCCGCAGCCCTCCGTCTCACGTCGGCCCAGGCGGCGCTCGGTCGAACGCGCGCTGATCTGGACCGGGCGTCGCGTCACCTCGTGGCGGCGGCAGCGCGCCTCGCCACCACCTCGACGCGCACACTCGATCACGCGGAACGCCGGGTGATGGCGGCGTCGCAGCTCTCGAGCGCGCTGCACCCCGACCGGATCCTCGCCCGGGGTTTCTCGGTCACACGGGATGCCACTGGCGACCTGGTACGGGGGGCACCCGAGGTGGGGACTCGACTGATGACGCGGACCGTGGGCGCCACGTTCGAGAGCACCGTGACCGACGCTCGAACGAACGATCCACCGACCACCCAGGAGGACCAGTGACAGACACGTCAGATCAGCAGGAGCCGGCCGGCTATGCGGCAGCCCTCGCCGAGCTGGAGGGGATCCTCGACGCGCTCGACGGCGACGACGTGGACATCGATCGGCTGAGCAGCGATGTCCGGCGGGCCGCCGAGCTGATCGCGATCTGTCGAGACCGCCTCACCGCGACACGAGCCGAGGTGGAGCGCATCGTGGCCAACCTCGACCCCGATGGCGACCATTCGGACAGCTGATTCGAGGCCAAAAGAGGTGTGGACCGAGGGAGTCGGTGGGTCCTCCCTCGGTCCACGGGCGCCTCGGACCGGTGGGAAATCCGGAGCGCACACTTGGGCTGATCGCTCGATGTCGATCGAATCGATCAGCGGTCGTTCGTATGTTGGCGGCGATGAGCGAGCCCAGATCCCACCCGATCGAGAACTCCATTGCTGAAGGCTCAAGCAGAGTGAACAATTGCTCACTCACGGCGTCGAGAACGTAGTCAGGAAGCCAACGGGGAGTCAAATGGGTCACCAGGAAATGCCGTCATCACCAGATTCCACCGAATCCAGCGGACCCACGCTGTCCAACGCCGGGTCGTGGCGCTCCTCCCTCGTTGCGGGGCTGCTCGCAGGAGGTGCCACCCGTCGGGCGGAGCCGCGTCACCTCGACGGCTCGATCTACTGGGTGGAGGGTCGACCAACAGAGGGTGGTCGATCGGTCGTCGTCTCCCACGACCTCGCCACCGGTACTCGCCAGGATGTGGGCCCAGCGGATCTCAACATGCGAACCCTCGTCCACGAATATGGAGGAGCGGCGTGGATTCCGCTCGGCGAGACCATCCTCGGAGCCCGCCTCGACGACCAGCGACTCGTCCGGGTGGCGGTCGCTTCCGCGGAGGACACCGCGGAGCGCGTCGTTCCGGTCACCGCGGAGCCGCACCAACCCCGGGCCCTGCGATACGCCGATCCCGTCGCGTTGCCCGATGGGAACACGATCTGGGTCCACGAACGACACGACGAGGACGAGGTCACCAACGTCCTGGTGGAGATCGACCCGTCCGGTGGGGCTCGGGAGCACGCGACAGGACACGACTTCGTCGCCTCACCGACCGTGTCGGCGGACGGAACCCGCCTCGCCTACATCGCGTGGGACCATCCGTCGATGCCGTGGGATCACACGGCTCTGTGGCTGTCGGAAAGGAACGCCACCGGTTCGTGGTCCCCGCCGCGTCTGGTGGTCGACGGGCCCGCGCTCCAACAGCCCCGCTTCGGCCCGGACGACCAGCTGTACGTCATTTCCGACACGACCGGTTTCTGGAACATCCACAGGGTGGACGAGGCCACGGGCGCAACGATGCCACTGCTCGAGGTGGAGGTGGAGTTCGGTCTCCCGAGCTGGGCGTTCGGCAACCGCACCTACGACTGGTCGCCCGACGGCGCGCTGTGGTGCACATGGGTCGACTCGGGCATCGGACACATCGGGCTCCTCCGCGACGGACACCTCGATGAGATCGCGAGCGGGTTCACCGAGTTCGGCCGCATCGAAGCGCTCCACGACGGGCGAGTTGTCGCGCTGGCGGCCAGCTGGGTCGAACCCGCGGCGATCGTCATCATCGATCGGTCCGGGCAGAGCGAGCGGCTCAGCGCAGCCGACGAACTCCCCATCGACGCCGAGGAGATCCGCTCCCCCGACTCGATCGTCTTCGACGATGACCAGGGGCGGCCCACGCACGCATTCTTCTTCCCGCCGCGGTCCACCGGCAACGTCCTGCCGAGCGGCGAGCGCCCGCCGCTCCTGGTCCTTGGCCACGGTGGGCCCACGGGCTGCGCCCGTTCATCGCTCGACCTCGGTATCCAGTACTGGACGACACGCGGCATCGCTGTGGTCGACGTCAACTACGGCGGGAGCACGGGTTTCGGAACCCCCTACCGCGAGCGGCTCGTCGGCGAATGGGGCCCGCGCGACATGGCGGACTGCGTCGCGGCCGCGCTGTCACTCGCGGACAACGGACGGGTGGATCGCGACAGGCTCGCGATCAAGGGCGGGTCGGCCGGTGGCTTCACCACGCTCTCTGCCCTGGTCTTCACCGACGTGTTCGCCGCGGGGATCAGTCGCTATGGCGTCGCCGATCTGGAGTCGCTCGCCCGCGACACCCACAAGTTCGAGTCGAGGTACCTCGACTCGCTGGTGGGGCCCTGGCCCGCGGCCAGCGACGTGTACGCGGCCAGGAGTCCGATCCACCACACCGACCGCCTGCGGACCCCGATGATCGTCCTCCAGGGTGATGAAGATCCGGTCGTTCCGCCGAGTCAGGCGGAACAGCTGGTTTCCGCGCTCGCGGCAGGTGGAGTACCGCACGCGTACGTGCTGTTCGAGGGAGAGAGCCACGGGTTCCGTCGAGCGGAGAACATCGCAGCGGCCCTCGAGGCCGAGCTGTCGTTCCTCGGCCAGATCTTCGGGTTCGACCCCGCCGACGACATCGACCCGGTGACCCTCCAGACCTGACTCCGTTCTGCCAGCCTCCAGAGAGACTCTGGTCGCCCTGTGAGCTGGCAGAACGGTGGGAAGACCTCAACCAGACGTATTTGGCGCGGTCGTGGTGGTGGCCGGCGGTGCGGTCGTGGTGGTGGCCGGCGGTGCGGTCGTGGTGGTGGCCGGCGGCGCGGTCGTGGTGGTCAGCGGAACGGTGGTGACGGGGGGCGGATCGTGTTTGGCGCAGTCGCCGGAGATCACATCCACGATGCGCTGGTGCCGCGACCCCTCCGCCACCGGAGCTGGCGCCCCGGCCGCGTCGAGCAAGTGCGGGTGGAAGCTCCACCCGACGAGCGTCGTGTCTTCGAAATCGAGCTGCAGGATGCCGGTGTCGCCGGTGATGCCCGAACGGGCGTGCCAGATGAAGTTGCCGAGGGAGTAGGCGACGAGCTGGGTGTCCGTCGTCTCGATCGGTTGGAGGACGTGTGGATGGTGCCCGAGAACTACGGTGGCACCGGCTGCGAGAAGGTCGGAGGCAAACGCTCGCTGCACTCCGCTCGGGCAGGTATCGCGCTCGATGCCCCAATGCACCGAGACCACGACCACGTCGGCCTCTGAGGCCGCAATCCGCACATTGGCGAGAACCCGTTCGGCCTGGGCCGAAGCGTTGGCGATGCCAGACCTCTCGGCCGTCGCGCCGAAACCGCTCGGCATGATCTGGCTCGCCGCGACGAAGGCGACCGTGGGGCCGTCGGGGACCTGGATGACGTGATGCCGGTAGGCCTCGCTGTCGCTCTCGCCAGCACCGACCGGAACCACGCCGACGTCGTTGAGCGCGTCGACGGTGTCGGTGAGCCCCACACCGCCGTAGTCGCGAGCGTGGTTGTTGGCGAGGCTCACCACGTCGACTCCGGCGGTGGCGATCGTCTCCGCCGCCGACGGAGGAGCGCGGAACACGAAGGTCTTCTGAACAGGGGTGCCCCGACTGGTGATCGCCATCTCGACGTTGACGAACGCGATGTCCGCCGTGTCGAGGGCCGGAACCATCTTGGCGAAGGGATCGATCCCCGCCAGCTCGCTGCGATCCATGAGGACGTCGCCGCCGGCCATCAGGGTCCACCTCCGCACCGCCTGAGTGGTGGTGGGCGCGATCGTCGTGGTGGTCGTCGAACTGGTTGCGGTGGGCGCGGCGGTGGTCGATGTCGACGCGTCGGGCGCGACGACGGCCAGCTCGACCGACCCGCCAGACGGGGAGGCGCTCGTCGCCGTGCCAGACGCCCCGATCGTGGTCGTCCCGCCCGAGCACGCAGCCACCACGAGTGCGCCGAGGCAGGTGAGCATCCATATCTGCCGCACCCGCCGAAGTGTAGGGCTCACCTGGCCGATTCCTCTGTAGCGTGCGAGGCGATGTACGCCTTCCTGCGACGGCCGAAGTGGCTGGTAGCACACCTGCTCGTCGCGGTGCTTCTCGTGACCTTCGTCGCGGCCGGTCTCTGGCAGCTGAGTCGACATCGCGAGCGGTCCGACCGCAATGACGCTGTGGCGTCTCGCTCCCAGCTTCCGGCGCTCGGCGCCGCCGATCTCGGCTCACTGGAGCCGGAGGACGACGAGTTCAGGGCGATCGAACTCCGCGGGACGTGGGCGAGCGACGATGCGGTCCTGATCCGCAATCGAAGTCTCCACGGCGCTCCCGGCTGCCACGTGGCCGCCCCTCTCGACGTGCCAGGCAGCACCGATCTGTTCGTCACCCTCGGCTGGCTTCCCGACAGCGACTGCCTCATCGGCGAGGTGTCTGCTGCGCTACGGGATCAGCTGGCCGAGGCGTCCGACGTGGAAGTGACTGGCCGGCTGCGCGAGGCGCAGACCCGCGGACGCTTCGGACCGCGTGATGCAGCGGAGGGGCGCCTCGCGACCCTGGCCAGAACCGACGTCGAGCGGATCGACGCCCAGGTTCCTCTCGAGCTGGCATCGATGTACGCCGAGCTGGTGTCGGCCAGCCCTGCGCCGGAAGGACCCGTGCCACTGGATCCTCCACCGAGCGACAGCGGGCCGCACCTCGGGTACGCGGTGCAGTGGTTCCTGTTCTTCGCGGTCGGCGCCATCGGCTACCCGATCGCGCTTCGCCACCAGGCGCACCGTGGTCATCTCGACGACCCAGACGAGTTCGCCGTCGGCGGCTGAGATCAGTCGAGGACGCTGGCCATCCGGTCCACGACTCGCTCGAGCATCTCGGGAGATGTGGCGAAGTTGAGCCGCACGTGGCCCTCACCGCCCTGTCCGAACGCGAGACCCGAGTTGAGAGCCACACGCCCGCGCTCCAGGAACACCTCCGCCGGATCGTCTCCCAGTCCGAGATCACGACAGTCGAGCCACGCGAGGTAGGTGGCGGCCGGGGGGTGGTAGCGCACGTCCGGGAGGCGATCGGCGAGCAGGTCACGGAGGAGATGGCGGTTGTGGTCGAGCCCGGCCACGAGCTCGTCGATCCAGGACTGGCCGTGCGCCCATCCGGCCACCGTCGCGACCTGGCCGAGCGAGTTGAGCCCGCCGAGGAGCCGAGTGGGGATGGCCTTGAGAGGAGGCCCGTACCGCTCGCTCGAACAGTGGATGAACGCCATGCGAAGGCCCGCCATGTTGAACGTCTTGGTCGCGGCGGTCGTCGTGACCGTTCGCTCAGCGGCGATGTCGCTGACCGACGCCGCAGGGATGTGACGGTTGGGTGCGTAGACGAGGTCGCAGTGGATCTCGTCGCTGATGACCAGCAGGTCGTGACGCTCAGCGATCTCCGCGATCGTGCGGAGCTGGTCGCGATCGAGCACGACTCCACACGGGTTGTGAGGAAGACACAGCAGGAGCGTGGACACATCTGGCTGGGCCGCGACGGTCTCGAGATGATCGAAGTCCATCTCCCAGCCGTCGGCACCGAGTCGGAGCGGGTTGGCGACGACGCGACGGCCGAAGTCGGTGATCGACGTCAGGAACGGCGGGTAGATCGGTGTCTGGATCACCACGCCGTCACCAGGTTCGGTGAGGACGTCGAGGGTCCACTGCAGCCCCTGGATCACATCGTGGAGCCGCAGCACGTCGTCGACCTCGGTCTTCCAGTCGAACGCGGTGGCCATGCGCTCGACGAAGGCTTCGTACACGGGGATGGGCTCGTCGTAGAAGTCGTATCCGAGACCGCCCGAGTCGATTCGATCACGCACCGCCTGCAGGACGACGTCGGGGACTTCGACGTCCATGTCGGCCACCCAGGCGGCCAAGACGTCGGACCCGTGCCGACCCCATTTGATGCCGGGTCGATGAGCAACACGGTCCGGATCCAGATCGAAGATCATCCGTCGCACAGTAGACGCGGGACCGTCCTCACGGGGTGTGTGGGTCGCTTGGCGTCATTCTCACTCTTCGTGGTAGACACACCGGGTGATTTCGACGGCCACCGCCATCGTCCTGACGCTCCTGTTGGTGTGGGCGACCGCGACCGCCGTCATCGTGGGGGTCCGCACCTTCACCGCCCGCCGCCGCACAACGTCGACCGGCTCGCTGATCGACCTCACACGCGACGAGCGTCGGGAAGAGCAGCGATGGGCGGCAATTTGCTTCCTCAGCCACGGCATCACCGGCGAACAACTGCAGGAAGCGGTGTGCCAGGCGACCAACTGCACCCCTGCCGAGGCCACCAACGCGATCGCCCTCGCCGAAGACCGAGCGATCGACGATCCACCCCGCTGACGCTGCGTCGCCGCGAGCGCCCCGCCGTCAGTAGAGGCCCACCATCCGCCCGGCGAGGGCGACAACCGCGATGACCAGCACCGGCCTGATCAGCCGCTCACCGCCGCGCACGGCCGCCCGCGCTCCGACCCAGCCCCCGAGCGCGAAACCGATGGACAGAAGCAGCGCGAAACCCCAATCGACATGCCCGCGGCTGATGAACACCGGAACCGCCATGGCGGTCAGCGCCATGATCACGACGACCTTCACAGCGTTGGCGTTGACCAGATCCAGCCCCG
>CAYUBX010000084.1:0-8950 GCA_964443165.1 uncultured Acidimicrobiales bacterium | reverse complement strand
TTCAACAAGAAGGTCATGGCCCAGCGCTGCCAGTCGCTGAACCTGACCGAGGAAGAGATCATCGAACGCATCCGCCAGGCCGTGCCGCTCGGGCGCTGGGGCGAACCGACTGACATCTCTGCCGCCGTCGCGTTCCTCTGCAGCGAGCAGGCGAAGTTCATCACCGGCACCGGCCTCCTGGTCGACGGCGGCCAAGCCACCGGCCTCCTCGACTAACCCCACCGCCCTTCTCTGCCAGCCCACAGGGAGACCGGGCTGGCACCACAAGCTGGTAGAAGGGCGGGCGCGCAACGGGGGCGCGCCGCGTGGAGCGCCCCCGTTGTCGATGAGTCTGTGAGTCAACTGATGCCGGCGGCCTCGAGCGCGCGTTGGGTGAGAACGCGGGCAAGGTGCTCGCGGTACTCCGGCGACGCGTTGAGGTCGGTCGGCGGCTCGGTTCCGTCGGCGGCCGCCTCGGCGGCATCCGCGGCGGACGATCCGCCGGCCAGCGCGGCCTCGACCGCCCCGGCCCGAATCGGCGTGGAGCCCATGTTGACGAGCGACACGTTGGTGCCGCCGTTGACCTGCACGGCTGCCACACCGACGATCGCCCAGTCCTGGGCCCGCCGATTGAACTTCTGGTAGTTCCACCCACCCGAGGCCTTGGGGACCCGGATCTCGGTGAGCATCTCGTCCTCGTTGAGCGCGGACTCGAAGTACCCGGTGAAGAAGTCGGCGGCGGCGATCTCACGGGAGCCGTTGGGACCCTGCGCGACGAGGGTGCCGCCGAGCGCGAGAACCGCTGCCGGCAGATCCGACGCCGGATCCGAGTGAGCGAGCGAACCGCCGAGGGTTCCGCGGTGACGCACCTGCGGGTCGCCGACCTTGCTCGCTACGTGGGAGAGGATCGGGCAGTCAGAGGCGAGAAGATCGCTCACCTCAAGGGCCCGATGGCGGGTCAGCGCGCCGATGGCGATGTGGTCCCCGCCGTCGTTGATGTAGCTCAAGTCGTCGACCCGGCCGATGTCGACCAGAACGGTCGGCACGGCGAGCCGGAGCTTCATCATCGGCAGGAGCGAGTGTCCGCCGGCGAGGAGCTTGGCCTCGTCGCCGTACTCGCCGAGCAGGGCGATCGCCTCTTCGGAGGAGCCTGCCCGCTTGTAGTCGAATGCTGCTGGAATCATGGCCGGGTCCTTAGTCGACCGACTGGCCGCTCGCGGCCAGCACTGCCTTAACGATGTTGTGGTAGCCGGTACAGCGGCAGAGGTTGCCCTCGAGCCCTTCGCGCACCTCGGCCTCGGTCGGGCTGGCGTTCTCGTCGAGAAGCGAGACCGCCGCCATCACCATGCCCGGAGTGCAGTAACCGCACTGCAGGCCGTGGTGCTCGCGGAAGCTCTCCTGCATCGGGTGCAGCTCGTCGTCGGACGGAGCAAGCCCCTCGATCGTCGTGACGTCCTCGCCCCCGGCCTGAAGGGCCAACATGGTGCACGACTTCACGGACTCCCCGTTGAGGTGAACGGTGCACGCACCGCACGACGAGGTGTCGCAGCCGACGTTGGTCCCGGTGAGACCCAACTGGTCGCGCAGGTAGTAGACGAGCAACGTGCGCGGTTCGACGTCGTTGGACTCCGCCGTGCCGTTCACGGTGACGCTGATCTCCACAGTGTCCCCTCTCATCGTCGGCCGCACGCCGGCCGAGCGCTCCCAATCATGCACCATCGCGAACCCCCGTGCTGCACTCGCCCGCGATTGGTTGCGATTCAGCGGTAGATCCCCGATCCGAACGTACGTTAGATACGCTGCGACCCATGCTCGACGCCCCCAGTGGCACCAAACAGGACATCCTCGAGAGCGCTCGCGATCTGTTCGCGAAACACGGCTACGACGGCACGTCGATCCGTCAATTGACCTCGTCGCTCGGCATCACGCCAGCTGCGCTCTACTACCACTTCAGCAGCAAACACGAGGTTCTCGAGGGCATCATGGCAGGCTTCACCGAAGGCGGTGAGCGCTTGCTCGAAGGGCTACGCAGCCTCGGCCGTGGACCCGACACCATCCGTCCGGCGCTCGAGGGGTACTACGACCTCCTGGCGAGTGACGTGAAGGTGTTCCGCCTCGTGTTCAACGACGCGGCAATTCAGCAGGGCCCGATCGGTCAGCGCATCCGCGTGCAGGCTCGCGAGTTCTTCGGGCACCTCGTCGGGACCGAGCCCTCCGTGGAGGACCGCATCCGGGCGGCGGCGGCTGTTGGGACGATCCGTCTGTCGCTCGAGCAGCCGGGCGTCGAACCCGAGGTCCACCGGTCGCGCATCGTCAACAAGGCGATGCTGATGATGGACGACTGAGGCCCGGCTCCCTCAGGGGACGAACTTACGCAGGCCGGTCCAGGCGAACCACCCCAGCACGAAGAGCATGGCTCCCAGCGCGAGCAGGCCATCCACCGTGTCCTCGACGGTGACACCCCGGTCGAGGAATCCCTGACGAGCGAACGCGAGCACCTGGGTGACCGGATTCCAGCGGGCGACGGTCTGGAGCCAGCCCGTGGCGAGCTCCAGCGGGACGAACGCTGTGGACATGAACAGGGTCAGGAAGATCGCGATCGGGAACAGCGGGGTGATCCGTTGGTCCTTCACCCGATAGATGAGTCCGAGCGCCCAGCCACTGGCACACAGCGACAGCCCGACGATAGCCGTGTAGAGCCAGACCAGACCCATCACACCATCGGTGAGTCGGGCGCCGAATGCGAGCCCGACCCCGAGCACCACCGTCCCAACCAGCACGGCCCGCAACACCCCGACGAGCGCCGTGCCGAGAAGGATCGCGAAGCGATGCACGGGCGCTGCGAGGAGGCGGTCGAAGAAGCCGCTGTCGATGTCGACGGCCGTCGAGAATCCGACGGCGACGCCCGAGAATGCGCCTCCCTGCAACATCATGAACGGCAGATACCAGTTCTCGATCGACCCGGTCCCGAAGCCACCAAGGGCGAGAATCCCGGCGTACAGCCCGACGTTGACGATGAAGAAGAAGGTCGGGAAGAAGAGGGACTGCACCACGATGGCCGGGATGCGGGCTGTCTTCACCGCTCCCCGCCCGAAGACCGCTCCCGTACCGGTGAGCACCATCATCATGAGCGCAACCGATCGCGGAGGGCGGCGAGTGCGCCGATGAGAAACAAGGTGAGCATTCCTGCAGCGACGCCCAGCGACATCGCCGCATCGCCGAGATCCCAGCCGCTGATCTGGAGATTCCGGATCCCGTCGATCATGTAGGAGATCGGGTTGAGGTCGGCCAGTCGCTCGAACCACCCACCCGAGATCTCCGGCGGGAAGAACGCCGATGACAGAAACACCAGGGCGAACAGGATCGGGAAGAAGCCGTTGACCGCCTCGAAGGACCCCGTCTTCAGTCCCACGGCGAGCGAGAACGCACCGACCGCCCCACCGAACAGCGCAGCCACTGCGAGCGTCACGACCCACCCGAGGAACCCAGCGTCCATCGTGGCGCCGAACGGCAGGAGAACGAGGGTGAACACGAGCGACTGCCCGACGGCCAGCGCCATCGAACCCGTCAAGCGGCCGAGGATCAGCGCGACGCGGGCGACAGGGGACGCGACCAGGCGGTCGAAGAAGCCGGTCTCGATGTCGAGGGCAACATCGGTGCCGGCCCCCGTCGACCCGAATACGACACCCTGCACGATCGTTGCCGCGAGGAGATAGGCAACGAACGACGAGACGTCAGGGAAGCCCTCGATGCTGCGGGTGCGATCGAACGCAGCTGCGCTCAGCGCAGTGAAGAAGAGCGGGAACACCAGTGATGGCGCCCACAGCTGCGGCTGCCGCCACGTCGAGCGCATCGAGCGCACGGCGATCGCGCGCACCTGCGCTCCCGTGTGAACGCCGGACACGACCGCCGTCACGTCGCCGCGTCCCCCGCGCCTTCGAGACGTCGACCGGTCGCCTCTGCGAACACGTCGTCGAGGCTCGGTGGGTCGAGCTCCATGTGATGAACCGCAATGCCCGCGGAGTCGAGGCCGCGGACCGCGGCGGCCATGTTGGCGGCGCCCCCCCGGAGCCCGATCGCGACCCGTCCGGGCCGGGCCGGCCGGCGATCCCCGAGTTCCTCGAGCACCGCGGCGGCAGCATCGACGAAGTCCTCACCCACGTCCACCCGCAGGGTCGGATCACCCACCGCCGCCTTGAGGATGCTGGGTTCGCCCTCGCGGACGATCTTCCCGCCATCGATGATCGCGATGCGGCCGGCGAGCTGATCGGCCTCCTCCAGATACTGGGTCGTCAGCAGCACCGTCGTCCCGAACTCGCGGTTGAGACGGCGCACCTCTTCCCACAGGGCCACTCGACTGGTGGGGTCGAGGCCGGTGGTCGGCTCGTCGAGAAACAGCACGCGGGGCTCGTGGATGAGCGACAGAGCCAGATCGAGACGGCGTCTCATACCACCCGAGTACTCACCCACCCTGCGATCGCCCGCGACGGTGAGGCCAACCCGTTCGAGAAGCTCGTCGCCGCGGGCGCGAGCGACGCGGCGTCCGATCCCGTGGAGAACGGCCTGCAGCCGCAGCAGTTCGCGGCCCGTCATGATCGGGTCGATCGCCGCGTCCTGAAGCGCCACGCCGATCGATCGTCGAACGGCCTGGGCCTCTGCGACGACGTCATGACCGGCCACCCAGGCGCGCCCCGAGGTCGGCCGGAGCAGCGTGGTCAGCATCCGGACGGTGGTCGACTTCCCGGCACCATTCGGGCCGAGGAAGCCGAAGATCTCGCCCTCCTCGACGCTGAGGTCGATGCCGTCGACGGCGATGATGTCGCCGAAGCGGCGTTCGAGGGCCTCGACATGAATCGGGGGGCGAGACGTCGTGTTGTTCGTTGTCATGGTGAGGGGGTCGAGGAGAGGCGTCAGAGCCAGCCGACGCGAGAGCTCACTCTCCGGTGAGCAGATGGCGAACTCCAGGCAACGGCCAGCTCGCTGGAAGGTCTACCGCGTTCGCGGGGTCGACGGACAACCGGTAGAGGATGTCGCCCTCACGGACCAGCGACAGCTGCTCACGGGCCACCCGCTCGACGATGATCGGGTCGGTCCCCGCCGCGACTCGATCCTCCAGGCCCGACGATTCACTTCGAAGGGCCGCCAGCGTCGCCTCCGCATCGTCGATTCGTTGGCGCTGGTCGAGGAGCGCCTGGGTGGGGAAGACCAACAGCAGAAGGATGGCCACCACGGCCGTCAGCGCGACCAGCACTGTGAACGCGCGGACCAGCCGACTGCGCCACAGAGTCCGCAGGAGACCAGGGCGCGAGGGCGCCTCGGCTTCCTCCCGACGCGGTGGCGCAGAGCGGCGAGCCATGTTCAGCCGCCCGCCACCGCAGTTCGGCCTCGGTACGCCGCGGCATCGCCGAGGTCCTCTTCGATGCGGAGGAGCCGGTTGTACTTGGCGACGCGGTCGGACCGAGCAGGCGCTCCTGTCTTGATCTGCCCGCAGTTGGTCGCGACGGCGAGGTCGGCGATCGTCGTGTCTTCGGTCTCGCCAGAGCGGTGCGACATCACGCTGGTGTAGGAGGCGGTTGCCGCGAGTTCGACCGTCTCAAGGGTCTCCGTGAGAGAGCCAATCTGGTTGACCTTCACGAGGATGCTGTTGGCCACTCCCGCATCGATGCCGCGTTGCAGGCGCTCGGTGTTGGTGACGAAGAGGTCGTCACCGACCAGCTGAACCCGGTCACCGACGGCGTTGGTCAATGACGCCCACCCATCCCAGTCCTCCTCGTCCATGCCGTCCTCGATCGAGATGATCGGATATCGATCGCACAAGTCGGTCAGGTACGCCGCGAACTCCGCTCCGTCGAGCCTTCTGCCCTCGCCCGCCAGGACGTAGGAGCCGTCGTCGAAGAACTCGGAGCTGGCGGCGTCGATCGTGAGCGCCATGTCGTCGCCCGGTCGCAGTCCCGCCCGCTCGATCGCCTCGACGAGAAGAGCCAGCGCTTCCTCGTTGGAGCCGAGGTTGGGAGCGAACCCGCCCTCGTCGCCGATCGCCGTCGACAGCCCCCGCTCGGCGAGAAGCGCCTTCAGGACGTGGTAGGTCTCCACACCCCATCGCAGTCCCTCCGAGAACGATGCCGCGCCCACCGGCATGATCATGAACTCCTGGATGTCGATGTTGTTGTCGGCGTGCTCGCCTCCGTTGATCACGTTCATCATGGGAGCGGGCAAGACGTGGGCGTTGGCGCCGCCGACGTACCGATAGAGCGGAACGCCCACCTCGGCAGCGGCCGCGTGAGCCAGGGCCAACGACACACCCAGCACCGCGTTGGCGCCGAGGCGGCCCTTGTTGGGTGTGCCGTCGAGATCGAGCATCGCTCGATCGACCGAGCGCTGGTCGAGCCCGTCCATCCCCATGATCGCGTCGGCGATCTCTCCACCGACGTGGCCGACCGCTGTGGCGACGCCCTTGCCCGCGAAGAGGTCCCCGCCGTCGCGGAGTTCGACCGCCTCGAACTGCCCGGTGCTGGCGCCGGAGGGAACGAGAGCACGACCGGCTGCACCGGAGTCGAGGTGGACTTCGGCCTCGACGGTCGGGTTGCCGCGTGAGTCGATGACCTGGCGGCCGATCACGTTGACGATTGAGCTCATGGGGCGACGCTCCGGGGGGTTCACGAACCAGTCGCCGAGGGTACCGAACCGATCTCGCGGCACTGGGTCGACCCCGCCGTCACTCGCCCCGTTCGGCACGCTCCTGTTGTTTGATCTCCCGCCATTGCGCCGAGAGCTCCTCCATGGTGGGTAGAGGCTCGCCGGGAGAGCGTTCGAACACGTGGGGATGCCGCCGAATCATCTTGGAGGTGATGGCGTCCGCGACGGCGACGAACCCGAAATCGCCGCTCTCCTCGCCGATGGCCGAGTGGAGCATCACCTGGAAGAGAAGGTCGCCGAGTTCGCTCACGAAGTCGTCGATCGCAGGTGCAGTCGGATCGAGCGGATCCAGCGCGGCGATCGCTTCCGCCACCTCGTCGGCTTCCTCGAGGACGAACGGCACCAGGCTGTGGTGCGACTGGCCGCGATCCCACGGACATTCAGCTCGGAGTCGACCGACCACCTGATGCAACCGCCCGAGCGCCGCTGATGGCCCATCGGGAAGCCTCGGGATCCACAGGCTCGTCAGATGATCGGGGACGAACGCGCGATCCAGCTCGGTCCACTCGACCTCGAACACCGCCTCATCTGGGAGACCGAGCCGCTGGAGCACCGTGACGGTCGGCGGGTTCTCCGCGTCGATCGCGAGCTTGATGTCGGAGAGCACGAAGCGGTCGTCGCACTGCCCGACCAGGACCGGTCCGCGTACGCCGTCGATCTCGGTGTCGAAGCGATGGCCGTCCACTAGCGCGACCCCGTCGGCGAATGGGTCGACCCCGAGGCGCGCCCAGGCCACGTCGACGAAGGACATCGCCGGCTCGACGACGAGGTCGACGCGCTCATCGGATCGGAGGAGTTCGACCGTTCGCTCGGCCACCAGAGGAGAACCCGGCACCAGGTAGACGGTGGTGCGGTCCGCCGCGGACGCGACCAGGCGTTCGACGATGGTCTCGTAGACCTCGTCGATCGTGTCGGCATCGCGGTACACCTCATCGAAGGACGACGCGTCCCCGAACGCGACCGCAGCCGGGTGTCGGCGCGTGCGCAAGAAGGTCGGATGGTCGCGGGCGACCGACGTCGTTCGAGGGGGGATCAGATCGACGTCGGCGGGTCCGAGACCGGCGACGATGACGGTCCTCACAACCGGTGGTCAGCCCTGCGGCTGGAAGCCGACGGCCAACTCCGCGGGGTTCCACTGACCGAAGCCGGCGGAGACCTCGACCGAGTACAGGCTCATCTGCTCGCGCATGATTCCCGGGGTGAACGGTCCAAGTGGCGCCAGGTTGATCTCGTCCGTCAGGAGCTCGTCGAGGTGGAACACCAGCCAGAGCTCGTTGTTCGGCGTGCCGTCGAATGGCATCGAGCTGACCGAGGTGAGGCCGCCGACCTCGAGCTCCTGAAGTTCGAAGGTGTCGAGACCCGGTGCGTTGCTCCAGTCGAGAAGGGTGTTGCAGCCGATGGCGCCACCCGGCGGAGCCGCCACAGTGATGTTGAGCTCGACGGCGACCTGCGCCACGTCCTCTCCAGACGCCACACGTTCCCGGGCTGCGATCGCCTCGGCCTCGGATCCGACAGTCAGCACGCTCAGACAGTGCGGCGTGGCGATCCTCTCGATTTCGGGGCGGCGCCGAACGGACTCCTCCGTCGCGAACTGCTCGAAGTCGGCATCGAGATGCCCGGCGACCTGGGCATTGATCTCCGCGTCGGTGCCATCGATCGACACAGGGAAGCCGAATTCCGTGAGCGACAGTGCAGCGAGTCGCAGCTGGATCATCGACGTCAGTCGGGCGACGACCATGGCGCGACTCGGCTCGGCATCGCTGCCCAGCGTCGTGGGTGGCTCGGCCTCGAGGCTCGCAAGCACGTCTGCGACCCTGATCTCGCCACCAGGGAACAACGCGGCGACCAGATCGGGCTGAACGAGGTACTGGTTGATCTTGATGTCCGAGATCGCCGCTTGCACGTCGCGGCGGCGCACGACGCCGTCGCCATCGGCGTCGAGGCTCTCGATGACGTCTGCCTCGGTGACCTCCTCGCCGTCCTGAAGGCCGACCACATCACCATCGGTCGTGCACGAGGTGACGAGGAAGGCGGCCGCCAGCGCGGCGGCCGCCAGTCGGGCGCGCCGAGCACGGCGAGGCACGGGGGAAGAAGCGATCACGACGCGAGATGGTACGCCCTGACTCAACCTTCGACAGAGCGCAGCTCGCGCAAGAGCCCGAAGAGCTGGCCGGGCACGGTCTCGTCCATCGCCGACGTCGCCAGGTGCACCTCTCGAGCCTCCTCCTTGTAGAGCCCACAGGTGAAACACCCCTCCGTGGAGAGCCGACGCAAC
>CAYUBX010000083.1:0-8998 GCA_964443165.1 uncultured Acidimicrobiales bacterium | reverse complement strand
GGAGAGCCTCGGCTCGCTCGCGACGGTGAGCGCTGTGGAGAAGCTCGAACGCAACGACATGGTCTTTGCCGAGAACGACAGCGCCACTGCGCTCTACATCCTCCTGAGCGGTCGGGTCGCCATCACTCGCGAGTCCTTCGATGGACGGGAATCGGTTCTCGCGCTCATGGAAGAGGGTGATCTCTTCGGCGAGATGCCGCTGTTCGACCACGGTCAACGCTCCGCGGACGCACGCGCGCTCGAACCATCCGAGGTCCTGGCGGTGCCCTACGAGGCGATGCAGAGGCTGTACGACTCGCGACCTGAGCTTCTGTGGCGTGTGGTGGCGCTGCTCACCAGCCGTCTCCGGGCCATGGACGATGCGCTCGCGGACGCAATGTTTCTCGATGTGCCTGGTCGCACCGCCAAGCGGCTGCTGGACCTCAGCGGCGGGCAGGACGAGTTCTCGCTTCCGATCACCCAGGAGGAACTGGCGGGTCTCGTGGGCGCGTCCCGCGAGCGGGTCAACAAGGCCCTCAACTCATTCGCCCGGTCGGGATGGATCGAGGCCAACGACGGCCGCTACCGGATCCTCAAGCGGGACCAGCTCACGCTGCGGTCGAGCTGAGCCGGCGCGCTCTGGCCAGCTGCTGGAGCGCATCGAGGATGTGGGTCACCCGCAGGAGCTCGATTCCCGTCGCTCCGATGTCGGCAGAGGCCGGCACAAGAGCGCGGCGAAAGCCCAGCCGTTCGGCCTCACGCAGCCGCCGGTCGATGTCGGTGACCCGTCGGATCTCGCCGACGAGTCCCACCTCACCCAACGCCACCATGTCGGGAGGGATCGGCTGATCGAGCTGAGCGCTGGCCATGGCGATCAGCACACCGAGATCGGCCGCAGGTTCGGTCACCCGCACTCCGCCCACGGTGGAGGTGTGGATGTCGGCCTCGTGGAGGGCTACGTGACCTCGCTGTTCTGCGACGGCCGCCAGCATCGTGACCCGCCCGTGATCGAGCCCCTGCGCAGTCCGACGCGGGAGTGCCATCACCTTGGGGCTGACGAGAGCCTGGGTCTCGACGAGGACCGGCCGGTCACCCTCCACCACGGGGACAACGGCGGAGCCGGGGACCCCGGTCACCCGATCCGCCAGGAAGAGGGCGGAGGGGTCGGCGACGGGCATCAGGCCACGAGAGGCCATCTCGAAGAGCCCCACGTCGCCCGTCGGACCGAATCGGTGCTTGACCGCTCGCAGGAACCGCAATGCCTGGTGTCGGTCACCTTCGAAGCTCAGGACGGTGTCGACGAGATGCTCGAGGGTCTTGGGGCCAGCCAGCTCGCCATCCTTGGTCACCTGGCCGATCACGATCACCGTGACGCCGCGGGTCTTGGCGGCATCGACCAGGCGTCGGGTGACCTCTCGGACCTGGCTCACCTGGCCCGGCGCCGCGTCGGCCGCATGCAGCGTCTGGACGGAGTCGATGACGACCAGATTCGGCCCCACTCGCTCGACCTCCGCGAGGGCGACGTCGATGTCGTCCGCCGCGACGAGCCAGAGATTGTCCGTCGCCCGTTCCAGACGGTGCGCGCGAGCAGCCACCTGACTGGCCGACTCCTCTGCCGAGACGTAGAGCGTGCGATGGCCCGCGGCCGCCCACTCCGCGCAGACCTGCAGGGCCAGCGTCGATTTACCGATGCCGGGCTCTCCACCCAACAGCGTCACCGACCCAGAGACCACGCCGCCACCCAGAACGCGGTCGAGTTCCTCGATCCCGGTGGGGACAGATGTGGTGGCATCGGTTCCGACCTCAGCGATGGGACGCGCCGGGGTGCGCCGCGAGGTGCGACCGGTCGGAAGGGCCTCGACCAGGGTGTTCCACTCACCGCACCTGGCGCATCTGCCCGCCCATTGCGAGGCCGTCGCTCCGCACACCGAACACTCGAACACCGCTCGTTCTGCCATGTCCGAGAGGATGCACGGAGGCTGTGACAGCGAACCTCGCCCCACCGCGGGATCAGCACCCGCCGAGTGGGAGCGCGCCTGTTCCGGCGCGTTGTCACTCGGCGGGTTCGACCACGCGACTCAGCGAGTGATGCGACGGGTCGCACGCAACGCGACGAGCAGGGCGATGGCGGCGACACCGACGATCACCCACACGAGCCACATGATCCGCACCCCCCGGGAGACCTCGTCGCGCGCATCTGCCGCAGCGGCGTCGGCGGCGTCGATCTCGGGGTCCATCACGTCGCCCGCCACCACGAGCGAGAAGACTCCGCCCTCGGCCAACCCCGCGGTTCCGATGTCGGGGAATCGGCCGCCACCCCCGGGGATGTCGGCACGCACGACGAGCGACACCGTCTGGTCGAGCGGACGACCCGCCCGGCGCTCGAGCTCGGCGACCGGAGTTCCGAAGAGCTCGCCGTCCAACAGCCCGGCAACCGCGGGATCGATGAGGTCCTCGACGGACGTCTCCAAGCGGATCTCCAGATCGAGTTCGTACTCGGTGATCGCTCCCCGGCGACCCGTGGTGAGCGTCGCATCGCCGAACACACCGTCCGGGCCGGTGAACTCGGCGAGGATCGGGGTCAGCTGCTCGATCGACGCGAAGGGCTTGCGGAGGCGCACAACAAGGCCGCCCTCGGCCCGGCTCTTCTCGATCTCCCACCCCGTCGCCCGCACATCGTCGAGATGCAGGATCTGATCGAGATCCGACACCCACGTGAGCACGCCGTCATCGAAGAAGACCTCGGCCTTCACGACACCCGACCCGTCCTCGTCGACGGTGATGTCCACCACCACGTCCGCGCGGCAGGCCCCGAGGACGAGTGCGGCGAGCAGCAGGGCCAGCGTGAGAATGCGGCGTCGGCCGATCAGGCGGACCCGGTCACTCGGCGGCGGCGTCCTCGAGTTCGACCGGTCCGGGGTCGAAGCCCTCGATCGCGCGGAAGACGATCTCGTCGTTCTCCTCGTCCGCGTCGACCACGACGATCTCGCCGGCATGGAACTCCTTGTACAGGATCCGCTCCGACAGAGCATCTTCCACGTGGCGCTGAATCGCGCGACGTAGCGGCCGAGCACCGAGCATGGGGTCATAGCCCTTACGAGCCAGCCACGCCTTGGCGGCGTCGGTGAGCTCAAGACCCAGACCCTGAGCACGCAGCTGCTCGGTGGTGCGGGCGATCATGAGATCCACGATTTCGGTGACCTCGCCCATCGACAGCTCGTGGAACACGATTGTGTCGTCGACGCGGTTGAGGAACTCCGGCCGGAAGTGCGCCTTGAGGGCGTCGTTGACTTTCTCCTTCATCCGCTCGTAGCTCACGGCCTCGTCGGACTTGGTGAAGCCCACGTTGACCTTGCGCAGATCGGCGGTACCCAGGTTGGAGGTCATGATCAGCACGGTGTTGCGGAAATCCACCGAGCGACCCTGCGCATCGGTGAGGCGACCCTCTTCGAGGATCTGCAGCAGCGTGTTGAACACGTCGGGGTGGGCCTTCTCGACCTCGTCGAACAGCACCACGGAGAAGGGCTTGCGACGCACGGCCTCGGTGAGCTGACCGCCCTCCTCGTAGCCGACGTAGCCCGGGGGCGACCCGACGAGGCGCGACACGGTGTGCTTCTCCATGTACTCCGACATGTCGAGGCTGATGAGCGCCTGCTCGTCGCCGAACAGGAACTCGG
Organism: uncultured Acidimicrobiales bacterium; assembly: GCA_964443165.1. Taxonomy (GTDB): domain Bacteria; phylum Actinomycetota; class Acidimicrobiia; order Acidimicrobiales; family Poriferisodalaceae; genus JAYPWI01. Next base: position 5,342 of record CAYUBX010000083.1, on the reverse strand, counting down.
CGAGCGTCTTGGCCAGCTCGGTCTTGCCGACGCCGGAGGGGCCCAAGAAGATGAACGAGCCGCCGGGGCGCTTGGGGTCCTTGAGACCGGCGCGCGTGCGGCGGATGGCCTGGCTGACCGCCTTGATGGCGTCCTCCTGGCCGATGACCCGCTTGTGGAGCTCCTCCTCCATCTTGAGAAGCTTCTGGGTCTCTTCCTCGGTGAGCTTGTAGACGGGAATGCCCGTCCAGATCGACAGCACCTCGGCGATGGCTTCCTCGTCGACCTCGTCGAACAGATCGACGCCCTCGGCCTTGATCTGGCCCTGCATCTCGGAGCGGCGCTCGACGAGCTCCTTCTCCTCGTCGCGGAGCGACCCAGCGAGCTCGAAGTCCTGGTCCTCGACCGCCTGCTTCTTCTTCTCGACGACCTCGGCGATCTTGTTCTCGATCTCCTTGTAGTCCGGCGGGGTCTCCATGCGCTTGATGCGCAGGCGAGAGCCGGCCTCGTCGATGAGGTCGATGGCCTTGTCAGGGAGATGGCGGTCGGAGATGTAGCGATCCGCGAGGTTGGCCGCGGCCACCAGCGCCTGGTCGGTAATGGTGACCCGGTGGTGCGCCTCGTACCGATCGCGAAGACCCTTCAGGATCTCGATCGTGTGCGGCAGCGTCGGCTCCTCGACACGGATCGGCTGGAAGCGCCGCTCGAGCGCCGCGTCCTTCTCGAGGTACTTGCGGTACTCCTCGAGCGTGGTCGCACCGATGGTCTGGAGCTCACCGCGAGCCAGCATCGGCTTGAGGATCGACGCGGCGTCGATCGCGCCCTCGGCGGCGCCGGCACCGACGAGCGTGTGGAGTTCGTCGATGAACAGGATGATGTCGCCGCGGGTCTTGATCTCCTTGAGCACCTTCTTGAGGCGCTCCTCGAAGTCACCGCGGTAGCGCGACCCGGCCACGAGGGCACCGAGGTCGAGCGTGTAGAGCTGCTTGTCGCGCAGGGTCTCAGGGACCTCTCCCGCCACGATCTTCTGAGCGAGACCCTCGACGATGGCGGTCTTGCCGACGCCGGGCTCGCCGATGAGAACGGGGTTGTTCTTGGTACGGCGGCTGAGGACCTGCATCACCCGCTCGGTCTCGCGCACGCGGCCGATCACGGGATCGAGCTTCTTCTCGCGCGCGTTCTGAGTGAGGTTGCGACCGAACTGGTCGAGAACGAGGGAACCGCTCTGGCTGCCCTGCTCGCTGGACTGACCCGACGTCGCGCCTGCGGTCTCTTTGCCGCTCCCGCTGCCGCTTGAGCCGCCGGATCCACCCGGACCGCTGTAGCCGGAGAGCAGCTGGATCACCTGCTGGCGCACGCGGGAGAGATCCGCGCCGAGTTTGACGAGAACCTGAGCGGCCACACCTTCGCCCTCGCGGATCAGCCCCAGCAGGATGTGCTCGGTGCCGATGTAGTTGTGGCCGAGCTGCAGCGCCTCGCGGAGCGACAGTTCGAGCACCTTCTTCGCGCGGGGCGTGAAGGGGATGTGTCCGCTGGGCGACGAACCGCCCTGGCCGATGATCTCCTCGACCTGGTTGCGAACGGCTTCGAGGGAGATACCGAGAGACTCGAGCGCCTTGGCGGCGACACCCTCACCCTCATGGATGAGGCCGAGCAGGATGTGCTCGGTGCCGATGTAGTTGTGGTTGAGAAGGCGAGCCTCCTCCTGCGCAAGCACCACAACCCGGCGAGCCCTGTCGGTGAACCTTTCGAACACGGGGCCTCCAAGAGGAAGTCGACCACCCCGGAGCGGGGTGTAGTGGGAGTGTACCGGGACCGATCCTGCACACTCACTGCAGACCAATGCGGTCGAGAGTTCCGTCGACCGAAACATGGTCATCGATAGCCCCTCGATGGCGCTGTGGCGTGCTCGGGCCGCGGTTTCCCCAGGGCGGGCAGTGTCGTTTACGGTTGCGGCGTGGCGTCGTTGAGTCCACTGCAGTGCCGACCGCACATCGCAGACGATCTTGAGCGGGTGGAGGCGGCCCTCCGGGACGCGGCGCGTGCCGACGACGACTTCCTCACCGAGGTGGCGTCCCACCTCATTCCAGCCGGCGGCAAGCGACTCCGGCCCGCTTTCGTGATCGCGGCCGCTCTCACCGAGCGAGACGACGGCGCCGAACAGGCCGCCCAGGACGAGGAGATGATCAGCGCAGGCGTGGCTGTCGAACAGGTCCACCTGGGGTCGCTCTACCACGACGACGTGATGGACGACGCCGAGACCCGGCGGGGTATCGAGGCCGTCAACCACCGCTGGGGCAACCTCAAGGCGATCTTGGCCGGAGACTTCCTGCTGGCCAAGGCCTCGGAGCTCGCAGCATCGCTCGGCACCGAGGTCGCCGAGCTGCTCGCAGCGACGATCGGACGCCTCTGCGAGGGTCAGGTCCGCGAGCTGCAGCTGATCTACGACGTGACCCGAACCGAAGAGCAGTACCTGCAGGCGATCGCCGGCAAGACGGCGGAGCTCTACGCCACCTCGTGCCGGATCGGTGGCCTCGTCGCCGATCTCGACCACGACGTGATCGACAGCCTCACCTCGTTCGGGCGAGCGTACGGCATGGCCTTTCAGGTCGTCGACGACATCCTCGACCTCGTGGCCACGGACGAACAGCTCGGCAAGCCGTCTGGAAACGATCTCCGCGAGGGTGTCTACACGCTTCCCGTGATCCGGATGCTCGCCGACGGCGACCCCGTCGGGCGGCTGCTCGGCGAGCCACTCGACGAAGCCACCCGAGACCAGGCGCGAGCCGAGGTCGTGGCCAACGGCCACATTCAGACCTCCATCGCGACCGCCGCAGATTACGTGGATCAGGCACTCGCCGAGCTCAAGGACATGCCGGAGACACCGGCGGTGACCGGCATGCGGGCAGCAGCTTCCAACCTGCTCTCGTCACTGCCGACCTGAGCGAACCGGCTCGCCATGTGGCCACTCAATCGCCACTATCGAGCCGAGACCCTCGACGTCGGCCGCGGTCACCCGTGGCGCTGGGGAACCAGGACGTTCGTGATGGGGATCGTCAACGCCACGGACGACTCGTTCTCGGGTGACGGCGTCGCGCACGACCTCGAAGGAGCCGCTGCACTCGCCAACTCCTTCGCTCTCGCCGGGGTGGACATCATCGATGTCGGGGGCGCTTCGAGCCGACCGGGTGCGGAACCGACACCGATCGACGTGGAGATCGAACGGGCGATCCCCGTGATCGAAGCGGTCCGCGACGCGGTCGACCTCCCGATCTCGATCGACACGACGTGGGCCACCGTGGCGTCCGCCGCCTTCGACGCCGGCGCGGACGTCCTCAACGACATCACAGGCCTGCTGCTGGATCCAGACCTGGCGCCACTCGCTGCCGAGCGCGGGGTTCCGATCGTCGCGATGCACAACCAGCGTGGCCGAGCTCACACCGACGTGGTGGCCGACATCAGGGTCGGCTGTGACGAGACGCTCCAGGTCGCGGCGGATGTTGGAATCGATCCCGGGCGCATCATCTTCGACCCGGGCTTCGGGTTCGGCTGGTCGGTGGAACAGAACCTCGAGATGCTGCGACGCCTCCCCCAGCTCTTCGCCCTTGAACTCCCGCTGCTGATCGGGACGTCGCGTAAGTCCTCGATCGGCAAGGTGCTCGGCGCAGACGTGGATCGGCGGCGCTTCGGCACGGCCGCCACGATCGCGCTGGCGATCTGCGGTGGAGCCGACATCGTGCGGGTCCACGACGCAGGCGAGATGTGCGACGTGGTCACCATGACCGACGCCATCATCCGCTGATCGATCCGGTCAGCCGACGGTGGGGTGGATCATGCGGCGGTACCGGCGGCCGCGGGGTTTGAAGACGTGGCGAGCCACCACCGCCAGTGCCACAGCAGCGCACACACCGAGCGTGACGGCCATGTACACGTTGCCAGACGCATCCTCGCCGGCCATGAAGCCATGCAGGGTGGAGAAGGCGAACAGCGGAAGGCTCAGGTGATGAACGCCCTTCCACAGCGCCCGCGGGAGGTGCCGGCGCGCGAGCGAAGTGACCTCGACGGCCACGAGGGCGTAGAAGGCGACGATGCCGACGGCGACAGACCACGGACGCCACTCGCTGGCAAAGGGAAGGAACAGCTCCTTCCAACCGAAGTACACGTAGTTGTCGGCCACGAGGGCGAGGAGGTGGATCGCCGTGAAGGTCGTCGCCAGGCCGCCGAGGTACTGGTGCACCTCCTGAACCCACGGCCCGTTGCGTCGCGGGATCAGCTTTCCGGCGAGGACGAGGCCCAGGATCGCCGAGGCGGCGAGGGCCGTCCACGCGACGAGGCCCCCCGCGCGGGCCAGGTACCAGGAGATCTGTTCGCTCACAGGAGGAACTCCTCGATCGGGCCACAACGGACGGCCTGCCCCTCGGTGGTCACAGCGATCGCCGGAATACCGAGTTCGTGGAGGAGAGCCACTCCCCTGTCGCGTCCGGCCACGACGGCGGCCGTCGCTGCTGCCTCGGCCCACCACGCCTCGGAGGCGAGAACGGTCACGGCAGCGAGGTCCGACACGGCTGGCTTGCCGGTGCGGGGGTCGAGGAGGTGGTGCCGCTGGCGGCCGTCGGCCCCGAGCCAGCGACGCTTCCCGGTGCCGGAGGTGGCCGCGGCGCCATCGGCGAACCCGACCGCGCCGAGCGGCGAGCCGTCCGGATGGGCGATGTCGACGCGGAACTCCCGAAACGGCAGTTCGTGCCCGCTCACCCGGATGTCACCGCCGAGATCGACGACGACCCACTGAGCCCCGGCCCCCAGCGCCATGCCCGCAAGCCGATCGGTCGCCAGGCCCTTGCCGATTCCCCCAGGGTCGAAGGCCGCACCACGGGGAAGCTGAACCAGACCGAGAACGGGGTCCACCTCGGCATCGTCGATGGACGGCCGCACCTCGATGCCCTGGTGCGACAGGTGAGAGACCCCGGCTCCGGCTCCCACCAGTTCGAACGTGGTCGAGTACCCGGCCGCCGTGATCTCACGGAGCATGAGGGGGTCGAAGTAGCCGCGCGTCGCCGAGAACGCCCTCTGCCCCGCTTCGATCAGCTGCGCCGTCTCGGACGACACGAACGCTGGAGCGCCGTCACACGCGTTGAGACGACTGATCTCGCTGTCGTCGAGAAAGCGCGACCACAGCGACTCGAGTCGAATTGCCTCGTCGACGAGCTGATCGAGGATCGGCGCAGACGCGTCGTCGACGCTGACGCGGGCTCGGCCGCCCATGGCGCGAAAGGTGCGGTCAGCCACTGGAGTCGGTGGTGGGAGGCGGCGGTGGAGGAGGCGGAGCGGGGACCGTCGTGGTGGGAGCGGGCGCCGACGGTTGG